>JAWWOJ010000296.1:0-5089 GCA_033851885.1 Frankiales bacterium
CAGACGCCGACACGCAGGTCGCCTGGGCCCTGAGCCTCGCGGGTCAGCGCTTCCACGACCCTGGCTACACCGACGCCGCCCGCGCGCTCGCGGGCGCGGTGGTCGCCAAGGAGGCGGGGTACGACGACACGGGACAGGTCACGCTGGCCGCGGGTCCATGGGCCGTCGTCGCCGGCACGCCCATCGTCTCGGAGCCGGGGTACTGGACGCCGCCGGCCAACGCCGCCCTGGCCGGTCTGACCGGCGACCAGCGCTGGGCTCACCTGACGGCAGCAGACACCGGCCACCTGCGACAGCTGACCTCGAACGGCACCGCGCTGCCGCCGGACTGGGCGCTGCTCAGCCACGGAGGTCCACGACCGACGGGCAGCCCCGACGGGGGTGCGCCCGCGCAGTTCGGCCCGGACGGGATGCGCGCGGCGGTCTGGAACGCGTGCACCGCCGACGGTCGGGCCCTGCTCGCGCGGCTCTGGCCACTGCTGAGGGGCACGGCGAGCCAAGCGCCGTTGAGCCGCCACCTGGACGGCGCCATCCGCCAGGCGGTCCAGACGCCGCTGTCCGCCGTCGCCACCGCCGCGGTGGCCTACGCCGCCGGCGACCCGCGCAGCGGCCACGACCTGCTGGGAGTCGCCTCGACGCTGGCGACGCGCTACCCGACCTACTACGGCGACGCCTGGGCCGCACTCGGACGCGTGCTGCTCACGACGCACCGCCTCGGCAGCTGCTCGTGATGGCGCCGACGGCACAGTCCCGTAGCCCGGGGTCCAGGGACCTTGGGCCCGGCCTCCGACCCGCCGACCAGACCTCATGGGCAGCTTCCTCCAACAGCGTGCACGGCGGGTCCTGGGAGCACTCGTCGGCGCCTTGCTCGCCGGGACCGCCGGCGCTCCCACTGTCTCGGCGGCCGGGTCCTCGCCGTTCACCGGCCGAGGCCTGCTGACGGTCTCGGACACGACCGCCGCACGCGCCGCCACCGCAGCGCAGGCCAGCGGCGACAGCGCGACGGCTCGGGCCCTCAGCCTGCTGGCGCACCGCCCGCAGGCTCTCTGGATCACCGGAGGAACAGCGGCGCCGGCCGAGGTCGTGGCGGCCGCGGCTGCCGCCGCCAGGACGCGCACGACCCTTGTCGCGGTGGTGTACGCGCTCCCGCACCGTGACTGCGGTGGTGCGTCGGCGGGCGGGTTGTCCGCAGCCGGCTACCGGCGCCTGATCGCGTCGCTTTCCCTGCCGCTGGGGCGAAGTCACGCGGCCGTCGTGCTCGAGCCGGACGCGCTGGCGCTCGTCACGTGTCTGACGAGCACAGCTGCCACGGAGCGCTACGCGCTGCTGCGTGGCGCCGTGTCCGTGCTGACCCGGGCCGGCGCCAGCGTCTACCTCGACGCCGGGCACGCCCACTGGGTCGACACCGCGACCATGGCGGCCCGGTTGCGACGCGCCGGTGTCGCGGCCGCACGGGGGATCGCCCTCAACGTGTCCAGCTACGAGACGACGGGCGACAGCATCCGCGACGCCCGGGCACTGGCGGCGCGGCTGCCGGGACTGCACGCCGTCATCGACACGAGCCGCAACGGCCTCGGACCGACCCGCGACGCGCAGTGGTGCAACGCGGCAGGGCGAGCGCTCGGCCAGCCGCCGCATCCGGTGAACGACCCCGTGGTCGACGCCCTGCTGTGGGTGAAGCACCCAGGCGAGTCGGACGGCAGCTGCGGCCGGCAGGAACCTGGCGCGGGCACCTTCTGGTCGGCGTACGCGGTGGGCCTGGTACAGCGATCCTCCTGGGCGACGCGGAGCTGATCTCACGGTCGGGTACCCAGGAGCCGGGTGACGACGTCGAAGCCCTGCTCCGTACCCGGCCAGTGGTCGCGAACTGCGCCCTCCCCCGCCCGCCGGACAACGGACCGCAGAGTGAGGACGACGACCAGCAGGTCGTCGGCGTACCCGACCACCGGGATCACATCTGGCACCAGGTCGATCGGCAGCGCGAGGTAGCCGATCAGCAGCCAGAGCCGGACCCGCACGCCACGAGGGAGCGAGCCGTCCCTGGCCAGTCGTCCCACGAGCCGTACGAGGTCGGGGACAAGTCGCAGCGCCTCCCGTGCTGTCAGCTCGTCCGGACGCAGCCGCCACAGCACGAGCAGCAGCACCAGCCAGAGGGCGAGAACGCCAGCGAGCAGCGCGAGCCCGAGCTGCCACCACACGAGCGCTGTCAGTCCTGACGGCTGAACAGGTCCAGGCGGGTGTGGACCGGATCACTGCTGTCCGCGGTGCCCCACTCCACGCCCTTGCCGATGAACCCGCCGGCCTCGGACGTGGTCCGCTGCTCGAAGGCGTCCATCACGAGCGACCGGTGCCGGATGCGCCAGATCCCGTCCCGGCGCGCGTAGCTGTCCAGGTAGCGACCGCGGACGATGACCTCCTGGTCGCCGGTGCGGTGGTAGGCGGTGTTGACGAGCTCGCCCTGCGCACGGTCGCCGGCGACGACGAACAGCATGGAGTCGATGGTGTGCCGGGTGGCGTCGAGGGCGGCGAGCATCGCGGGGAGCCAGGCGACGTACTCCTCCGCCGTACCACGGAACATGCCGCCGTGGTCGTCGGTCGCGTCGTCGGTGTAGAGGCTGCGGAGCAGGGCCATGTCACCGCGGTCGACGGCGTGGCAGTAGAGCCACGCAAGCCGTTGCAGCTCCAGCTGGGCCAGGGCTTCCGGCAGGTCGAGGGCATGCGGTCCGAGTGCGGTCACCGCCCGATCGTCGCATCAGCGAAGGATGCCGGTGTGCCCCAGGGAGAACCTGCCGGGTTGGGGCCACACGCACAGGCCGTGCGGTTCTCCCCCGACCTTGATGCGCGCGAGCAGGTGCCCGCTGCGCGTGTCGAGCGCGTAGACCTCGCCGGTGTACCGGCCGGACAGCCACAGCACCTTGCCGTCCGCCGAAACTCCCCCCATGTCCGGCGAGCCGCCGGGGATCGGCCAGAAGGCGCGCGGCTGGCCGGTGGCGAAGGAGACGACGGCGACCGAGCCACCGAGGCGGTTGGTGACGTAGAGATCCTTGCTGTCACGACTGACGTAGAGCCCGTGCGCGCCGAGCCCGGTCGTGAGGAACCTTCGGATCCGGAGGGTGCGGCTGTCGATGAGGTAGACCCCGTTGCTGTGCTCGTCCGCGACGTAGAAGGTGCGGCCGTCGGGACTGATCTTGACGTCCTGCGGCTTCGGCCGCTGCGTCGTCTGGCGCGGAAGGTCGATCACGCGGTCGACGCGGCGTCGCACCATGTCCACCCAGATCAGCTGCCCGCTGAACTCGCAGGAGAACAGGGCGTGTGTCCCGTCGATGCTGAAGTCGGCGTGGTCGACGCCGGAGCACGGGACGTGCAGGGAGTGCTGCAGCTGCATCGTGTGCGGGTCGCGGAAGTCCAGCCGGCTGAGCCGCTCCGCCACGACGACGGCCGAGCGACCGTCGACGGTGAAGTAGAGGTTGTAGGGATCGGCGACCGGCACCCGTGCGCCGAACCGACCGGTCCGCGGGTCGATGGGTGTCAGCGAGTTGCCCATGTCGTTGAGGACCCAGAGCGTGCGCAGGTCCCAGCTGGGCGTCACGTGCTGGGGCAGCCGCCCGACGGGTTCGTGCCGGATCACCTTGTAGGTGCGCGGGTCGATGACGTCGACCCGCGCGTTGGCGTCGTCGGGCACGTAGACCAGCGACTTCGCCCGCGCGGCCTCGGGGCTGAGCAGGCCGGGCCGGTCGGCGGCGTACAGGTCGCCGGTGAACACCGACGACGGCTTCGCCGACGGGGACGGCGACCGCGTGACATGCGTCGGCGACGGCGAGGTCGCCGGCATTGCCGTCGAGGACGAGTGACCCGAGCACCCCGACAGCACGAGCAAGCAGGACAGGAGCAAGGGGCCGGCGCGTCTCACGGATGCAGCCAACAGTCCCGCCCCTGAGCGGGACCTGTGCGGTCAGTGGGCGGTCGTGAGCCCACCGACGACCGTCATCGGCAGGTGTAGGTGGTCGAGCCGATGAGGCAGGTCGTGGTGCAGCCGCCGACTCAGCTCGTGCGAGGCGACCGCGACGACCAGCTCATCGGCAGGGGTCGCGAGCAGGTGCTCCTCGACGGCTTCGAACGCGTCGTGCCGGATGGACACGCAGCCGTCGACCGGTGCACCGACGGCGTTGCGCAGGGCCTCGAGCATCGGCCCCAGCTGCTGCTCGGCGCGGGCAACCGCGTCGTGCCGCTCCGGGTGCAGCAGGTGGTACTCCGCACGGGCCGGGTTGGTCACGAGCACGTGGAAGGTCGCCGATCCCTGCTCGGCACGGGACCGGAGGGCGACCTGCAGCTCGGGCGTTGTCTCGGGTCGGTCGGTGATGACGAGGATGCGGCGTGTGGTGTCGATGCTCACGTCGATGCTCACGTCGATGCTCACGGTGTGCCCCTTGGGAAATGGTGGTGGCCGGAGTGTGCGCCTCCCTGGTGCCGCTGTCGAGATCTCTCTCAGGAAGCGGCCGCCGCGCTGCCCTAGCGTGCAGCCATGGCCGCGGCTGGAGTGCTCGTCGTCGAGGACGACCAGGCGCTGGGCGCTGCGCTGGTCGCGATCGTCGCGGGCGACGGCCACAAGGTGCAGTGGGCGACGACCCTGCAGGCCGCTGCCGCGTGCCTCGAGCAGGGGGACTGGGAGCTCGTGCTGCTGGACCTGACGCTGCCGGACGGCGACGGCCTCGAACTCTGCCGGGTGGTCCGCCACGAGCGGCCACACACCCTCGTCATCGTCGTGACCGCACACAGCAGCGAGGCCGACGCGGTCCGGGCACTCGACAGCGGCGCGGACGACGTCATCATCAAGCCCTTCCGCCCGGACGAGCTGCGCGCTCGGCTGCGCGCCCACCTCCGGCGCAGGGACGAGCCTGGTCGGGCCGAGCTGCGCTCCGGCGCGCTGCGGATCGACGAGCAGGCCCGTCGGGCCTGGCTCGGGGACACCGAGCTGCAGCTACGCCCGAAGGAGCTCGAGCTGCTCGCCGCGCTCGTCCGCGGGGCCGGCCAGGCCGTGCGTCGCGAACAGCTCATGGACGAGGTCTGGGACGAGCACTGGACGGGGTCC
>JAWWOJ010000307.1:0-3238 GCA_033851885.1 Frankiales bacterium
TCACGGCGAACACGTGGTGGTCCATCGAGCTGACGGTGGCCACGGCCGGGTCGACGGAGTGCGTGGTGGGGTTGCTGAGGTAACGCTTCACCAGCACGTCGACGCCGTTGTCGAGCGTGGCCGAGAACAGCATCCGCTGGCCCTGGCGCGGGGTCTGGTCGAGCAGCCGCTTCACGACCGGCAGGAAGCCCAGGTCGGCCATGTGGTCGGCCTCGTCGAGGATCGTGACCTCGACGCCGGACAGGTCGGCGAAGCGCTGCTGGATGAGGTCCTCGAGCCGGCCGGGGCAGGCGATGAGGATGTCGACGCCCGGGGCGAGCGCCTTGACCTGTGGGTGCTGCCCGACGCCGCCGAAGACGACGGCTGTGGTCAGGCCGGCCGCGTCGGCGAGCGGCTTGACGACGGCGAGGACCTGGTTGGCCAGCTCGCGGGTCGGGACGAGCACCAGCGCGCGGGCCTGGCGGCTGCGGCGGGTGCCGCCGGTGAGCCGGGCGACGAGGGGGAGGGAGAAGGCCAGGGTCTTGCCGCTGCCGGTGCGGCCGCGGCCGAGGACGTCCTTGCCGGCGAGCGTGTCGGGCAGGGTGGCGGACTGGATCGGGAAGGGGGACTCGATGCCCTGCCGGGCGAGCTCCGCGCACAGGGCTGCGGGCACGCCGAGGGCGGCGAACGTGGTCGTGCTCATGCTGTAGTTGTTCCTCAAGGTCGAAAGGTGCCGGGGAGCTCTCACAACGCGATAGGACGCGGTACATCACCCGGGACTGCACCATTGTCGCAGGTCAATGGCTTGAGCGCCGGAAAGCCGCACGTGTCGTGCGCCACTGGCAGGCTGGGAACATGACCGTCGCACTAGAGGGCTTCCATGCGGTCAAGCACGCGCTCCGGTTCGCCCCGGACCTGGTGCGGCGGATCAGTGCCACCGACCCGGCCGCCGCCGTGGTGCTCTGCGAGCAGCTCGCCCCGGACGTGCTGACCGTGTTCGCAGGCCGCGTGGAGGCCGGGCCGTCCGACCACCCGACCGGCGTGGCAGGGCTCGCGGACCGGCCGGCCGAGGACCGAGCGGTGCTGGCTCGGCGTACTGCTCCTCTCGTGGTGCTCGACGACCCGCGACACCCCGGGAATGCGGGGGCCGCGATCCGCGTGGCTGCTGCCGCCGGCGCGTGCGGCGTGGCGCTGGTCGGCTCGTTGGACCCGTGGCACCCGGCCGTCGTGCGCGGGTCGGCGGGCCTGCACTACGCGCTGCCGGTGCTCTCGGCCGGCGTGGCTGAGCTCGGCGGCGCTGTCTGGGCGCTCGACGCCGACGGCGACGAGCTGGCAGACGTGCCCGACGAGGTGGTGCTGGTGGTGGGGAGCGAGCGGGCCGGCGTGTCCCCGTCCCTACGCGAACGCGCCGATCGCGTCGTCTCGCTGCCGATGACGCCGGGCGTCTCGTCGCTCAACCTCGCGACGGCGCTGAGCGCCGCGCTCTATGCCTGGAGGCTCAGGCGCAGCCCTCCAAGGCCTCGCGGGTCCGGCGGGTGACGGTGCGGACGAACTCCGGTGGCAGTGCGTGGTCGAGAGCGTGCCGCAGCAGCAGGGCCATCGAGTAGTCAGGCTGGCTGCGCAGGGCGCGCTCCAGCGCGATCGAGGTGATGGTGCCGCCCCCGTCGCAGTAGGTGACCCACGCGAGGACAGTGCACACCGGGGCGGCGTACGGCGGTGGTGTCCGTCGTGCGACCTCCGCGAGCAGCCGACGGAGCCCTGGCCTGCCGTCCTGCCACAAGGCCACCACCGAGTCCCGCGTGATGAGGTCGGTGAGGCTCACCGCGAGCGTCGCCGCCTCCGTCGCTGGCAGCTGCCAGCGTGGGTCCTCGGCATCGCCCGCCGCCCGCCGCCACGCTCGGACCGCCTCAGTGCGAGCCGCCCCGAACCCGGTGTCGGCGCAGGTGTCGGCGAGCAGCGCGAGCGCCCGCTCGCACTGCTGCAGCGCGATCTCCTCCTCCTCGAGGGAGCCGGGTCCGGTCACGGTCCGCTCCAGCTCCTCGCGGCTGGCCAGCTGCGACTCCCCGCGACCGAGCTGCTCCAGCCGCAACGTCTGGACCGCCGCCGAATCGGCCTCCGCGTCGACCGGACGTCCCTCAGCCGGGCAGCAGGCCCCGTCACAGATGTAGGAGACGAACCGCCCGCCCCTCACCAGCAGCGCCTCGGTGATGATCAGGTCGTCGAGGGCGTCCATCAGCCGTCGCATCAGCCCGGCACGAGCCCGCTCCTCGCCGTCTGGTGCCTCGGTGTAGATGACGAGGACCACGCGCGTCGCCTCCTGACGCCGCACGATCTCCTCGACCTGAAGCGCGAGAGCGTCCTCGTGCCGGGCCTCCGGCAGGTCGACGCGCATCGTCAGGCCGGTGCGTCCGCGCGGCTCGTGGCAGCAGACGACGACCAGGCTCTCGGTCGGCGGGTAGCCGAGGTTCACCGGCAGTGCCGCCACCAGCTGCGCCGGCGTCGTGACACGGACCGTCGGGCGAGGGGTGCGGCTCATGGACCAGCAGCCTGGCCGCCCCGGGCTGTGCGTAACGACCGCCGGAGCGATCTGTGGATCAGGTGCGGCGGGCGAGGACGGGCGTGAGGGTCCCCTGGACGAGCACCTAGAGGACGACGACGACCACCGTCACGCCGTACAGCCGCTGGCCCTGCCCGACGTCGAGCAGCATCGAGCCGAGGAGCAGCGGGACGGCGCCCTTGAGACCGGCGAGCAGGACGAAGGCCTGCTCGCCGCGCGACAGCCGCGCGGGCAGCAGCAGCGGCCAGCAGACGAGCGGGCGGACGAACGCGGCAACGGCGATGAACAGCAGGAGTCCGGGCAGCCAGACATCGAGATGCGCCAGGACGTGCGGGTCGACCAGCAGTCCCAGGGACAGGAAGGCCGCGGCCTCGCCGGCGGTCCCGACGGCGACGTGGACCCGCTCGCCGCCGAGGACGATGCCGGCGACGAACACGGCCAGCAATCCCGACCCGTGGGCCACGGCGGCGAGGGCGAAGAGGCCGAAGGCACCCGGCAGGGCGAGCAGTCGCGGCGCGCGGCGCAGCGCGAAGCCACCCGCGATGCCGACCGCGGACCCGACGACCAGCTGCAGGGCGAAGGCGACGGCGGCATCCGACAGCGCCTGCCCTGACAGCGATCCGGCGTCGAGCAGGGCAACCATGAGGGCGATCCCCACGGGATCGTTCGCGCCCGACTCGCCCTCGAGGACGGTCGCGCTCC
>JAWWOJ010000316.1:0-8132 GCA_033851885.1 Frankiales bacterium
AGCAGCGACCAGGTCCGACCACGCTCCGAACCCGGCAAATACGTGCTCGCCGGCTCGATCCGCTGCCAGCTGTGCGGCAAAGCCATGTTCGGCGCGACCGCCAAGAACAAGCCCTACTACCGCTGCACCGCCACCCGCCCCGACTACGCCGCACCGTCGGTGCCAGGCCACCCGCCGACCTACACCGTCCGGGAAGAACGCATCCTCGCCGCCGTTGACACCTGGCTCACCGAGCTGGTCGACGACGAGCACCTCGACGCCACCGTCGCGTCGATCCTCGCGGCCGACCAGCCCGTCAGCGCCGAGCCGCCCGCGGTCAGTCAGGCGCGGCGGCGGCAGAAGAAGCTGACCACCGAACTCGACCGCCTCGTCGCCGCGATCCGGGCTGGCATGGACCCCGCCCTCGCCGCACCCGAGACGCGGAAGATCCAAGCCGAGCTGGCCCAGCTCGCCACCGTCATCAAGACCTCGGACCGCGATCCAGACCGGCCGGCGCCGCTCACCGAACCTGAGGTCCGCGCCGCGATCACCGAAGCCGGAGGCCTGATCCGGCTCCTCGACACCGCAGGCCGCACCGACCGGGCCGAGATGTACCGCGCCCTCGGCCTCACCCTGCGCTACGAAAAGACAGCTGCAACCGGGCAGGAACGAGTCCACGCCCGGTTGCAGCTAAAACGTAGCGGGGGCAGGATTTGAACCTGCGACCTCTGGGTTATGAGCCCAGCGAGCTACCGAGCTGCTCCACCCCGCGTCGGTACACATCACGATACACCAGCAAGAATCGGCGGGTGACCCTCGTTCTCTGAACCAACAAGACCTGCAGCAAGAGCCGTGGCGACGTCGAACTCCTCCCCGGCCGCGGCCTCCCCTTCGAGCGCCGTTCGCCGTCGAGGACCCGCCGAGGTGATGGCGAAGCTCGATGACCCGAGCACGATCGCGCGGCCCGGGGTGACCTGCTCGTGGCCAGCGCTGCCGGAGAAGCTGCTTCCCTGCTCAGGTATGAGCTGGGCTCCCGGCCGTGAGCGTGGGCCGGCGGGCGGCGGTTCAGAAAGGAGCAGGGAAGGGTCGGGTGAGGGTTCGCGCGGGCCGCCGCCGGAGAAGGTGCTTCCCTGCTCAAATACGAGCTGGGCTCCCGGCGCTGAGCGTGGGCCCGCGGGCGGCGGTTCAGAAAGGAGCAGGGAAGGCTAGGGGGAGGGGGTGGGTGAGGGGCCGGTGCGGGCCGCGAGCTGGTCGAGGTCCTTCTTGAGTTGCGCTTGCGCGTCGCCGTAGCCCGTGAAGTCGCCCCTCTTCAGGGCCGCCTGCCCATCGTCGTACGCCTTCTGGGCGTCGCTGATGAGCTGCGCCACGGTCGCGTCGGTGGGCGGCGCGGTGCCGGGGGACGGTACGGGTCCGACAGTGGTGCCGGCACCGAAGAGGTCGTTCAGGGCGTCGGCCAAGGTGTCCTTGTAGGAGATCTTGTTGCCGAAGCTCACGATCACCTTGGTGAGGATCGGGAAGCTGGGCGACTTCTTGCCCTGGGTGTACACCGGCTCGACGTAGAGCAGGCCCTTGCCGACCGGAAGGGTCAGCAGGTTCCCGAGCACGACCTCGGACCCACCCTGTCTGAGCAGCGACAGCGCGGAGGACACCGTCGGGTTGCTCTCGAAGGTGTTGGCCACCTGTTCAGGTCCTTCAATGACCTTGTTCTTCGGCAGGGTGAGGATCTCGATCTTCCCGTAGGTGCCGGCGTCCGAGGACACCGCCGCGAAGGCGGTGAGTGGCGTGGCGTTGCGGGCGACGAAGGTCGTCGTGAGCGAGAAGGCCGGCGCTGCGGCACCGGGCATCTGCAGCAGCACGTAGTAGGGCGGCTGGGCCGGCCCGGACGACGTCCCCGCCGTCGGTGCCGGCGTCGCGCCGCTGTTGATGATGCGGGTGGCGTCCTGCGTCGGGTCGCTCGGGATGTCCCACTGGTCGGTGCCCTGGAAGAAGGTCTGGACATCGGACACGTGGTACTTCGCGAGCAGGTCGCGCTGCACCTTGAACAGGTCCTCGGGATAGCGCAGATGGCTCCTCAGCTCGTCGCTGATCGCGCTGTTGTCCTGCACCAGGTTGGGAAAGACCTTGCGCCAGGTCTTGAGCACCGGGTCCTGCTCGTCCCAGGCATAGAGGTTGACCTTGCCGGAGTAGGCGTCGACGGTGGCCTTCACCGAGTTGCGGATGTAGTTGACCTGGCTGCTGTTGGTGCGCGTCCCCTGGCTGTCGGTGGTGACCTTGCCGAAGCTGCTGCTCTGCGAATAGGGGAAGCCGCTGCTCGTCGTGTATCCGTCGACGATCCAGAGGATCTTGCCGTTGACCACGGCCGGGTACGGGTCGCCGTCGAGGGTCAGGAACGGAGCCACCTTCTGCACGCGGTCGGCCGGCGAGCGGTCGTACATGATCTTGCTGTTGCTGGTCAGCGACCCCGACAGCAGGATGTTCTTGTCCCGGAACTTCAGCGCGTACAGCAGCTTGCGGAAGCCGGTGTCGAGTTTGATGCCGCCCGTGCCGCCGTACCGGCTGGTCGCCTGGTCGGTCGCGGCGTCGGCGCCCGGCCCGTCGATCTCCGGCTGCTTGGTGTTCACGATCGAGTACACCGGCGACTGCTCGCCGTAGTAGATCTGGGAGTTGGCGACCGTGAAGACCTTGCTGCTGCTGCTGTCCGTCTGCGGCACGTCGCCCGCGGCGTAGCTCGGCTGGCCGGGGTTCAGGCTGTCCGTCTTGTTCGCCGGGGCCGCGACGAACCCGTTGCCGTGGGTGTAGGCGAGGTGCAGGTTGACCCAGTTCTGCTGCTGGGCAGGGACGCGGTTGACGTCGAGCTCGCGCACCGCGACGACATAGTCCTCGGTCTTGCCCGCGTCGGTGTAGCGGTCGATGTCGAGCGACTGGTTGAAGGCGAAGTAGGTCCGCAGCCCCTGGTTCTGCTTGTACGTCGGGCCGAGGATGTTCGGGTCGAGCAGCCGGATGTTGGGGATCGTCCCGGTGTCGTTGCGGAGCGTCGCCTTCGTCGCCGTCGAGACCCCTGGGTACGTCGTGACGGAGACGTCATTGATCCCGTAGGCGACCTTGGTGGCGTCCATGTTCCGCTGGATGTACTGGCGCTCCCGCTGCAGCTGGTTGGGACCGACCGTCGTCTGCTGCACGATGTACGGGTAGATGCCGCCCACCGCGATCGAGCTCACGACGAGCAGCGCCAGCGCACCCGCCGGCAGCAAGACGTTGCGCACGACGACGTTCGCGAAGAACAGCAGGGCGCAGATGGCGGCGATGAGCATGAGCATCGTCTTCGCCGGCAGGACCGCGTGCACGTCGGTGTAGGAAGCACCCTCGACGACACCGCGGTTGCTGAAGACGAGGCCGAACCGGTCGAGGTAGTACGACACCGCCTTCGCGAAGACGATGAGCCCGATCATCACCGAGATGTGCACGCGGGCCGCGACGCTGACCTTCTCCCCCGCCGTCTGCAGCCGGATGCCGCCGAACAGGTAGTGGGTCACCAGCGCCGCGATCAGTGACAGCACCAGCACGACCAGCGCGAACCCGAGCAGGAAGCGCTGGAACGGGTAGGTGAACGTGAAGTAGGAGATGTCCTTGCCGAACTGCGCGTCCTTCTGGCCGAACGAGGTGCCGTTCGCGAACAGCAGCCACGTGCGCCACCGCGAGGCGGCGGACAACCCGGCGAAGACCCCGAAGAGCAGGCTCAGCACGATGAGGACCGGCGTGAGGAACGGCTCGAGCGCGACCCGGTAGCGCTCGAGGTTCTGCTGCTCGAGCGACACCGGCTGGAAGGGCGGCCGGTTGCGGTAGGCCAGCGCGATGTTGATGCCGATGACCACGGCCATCAGCAGGCCGAAGACGAAGAACAGCACCAGCTTGGTCTTCAGGACCGTCGAGAACACGTTGGTGTGCCCGGTCTCCTGGAACCAGAGATAGTCGGTGTACTGGGAGACGAACACACCGCCGAGCACGAGCAGCAGCAAGACGACGACGGCGGTGGGGGCGAACAGACGCGAGCGGCCGGGGAAGGCGGCTCCACGAGGACGGACGGCCACGGCTTGGGCACTCACCTTCGTCAGGACTGCACTGGCAACTCGAACCTAACCACAGCCATCCGCAAGGATGGCTCCATGCCGGCACCGCCCAGTCCCGTCCTGCTCGCCGTCGTCGCCGAGGTCGAGGGCCACCTCGCCGAGGCCGGCTGGGACCAGCCGCCGCAGCTGTTCGCCCTCGTCGACACCGAGGAGCTGCTGCGTGCCGAGCCCCAACTCGCCGAGTCCATGGGCCTGGTCGTCCCCCGGCCGGGGTCGCTCACCCCGATCGCGCAGGACCCGCTGAGCGAGGCACCTCTCGACGAGCAGCTGGCCGGCCTGGTGTTCGGCACCGAGGTGCTCGGCGTCGTGCTCGCGCACGAGGTCCTCGTCCTGCCGCCGTCCGCGGAGGCCGCCCTGCAACAGGACGCGGCAGCGGTCGCCGCGGAGCATCCTGCGCGGCGCGAGGTGCGGATGACGGTGGGCGTGCTGCGCGACGGCAGCCGCGAGTCGGTGCTGCGGCTGCGCGGCAAGGAGGTCGAGCCGGACGAGCTCGTGACCGGCGGGGACCTCGCCCCGGGGCTCAGCGAGGCCTTGCTCGCGACCCTCGACGAGTAGCCGTCGCAGGCACGTCCGACACGGGCAGGTCGAGGCTGAACTCCGCGCCCTTGCCGACCCGGGAGCTCACCGTCAGCGGCAGACCGGCGTCTTCCGCCAGCCGGCGCACGAAGGACAGACCGAGTCCGAGGCCACCGACCTTGCGGGTCGCCGATCCGTCGACCTGCTCGAAGGAGGTGAACAGTCCGGACTGCTCCTCCTCGGGAATGCCGGGGCCCGCGTCCTTCACCGTCACCCGCACCCTGGTGCCGTCAGGGGAGAGCGCCGCGATCAGCGTGATCGGCGTCCCGGACGGGGTGTACTTCACGGCGTTGTCGATCAGCTCGTCGAGTGCCTTGCCGACCCAGGTCGGGTCGACGTGCAGCGCCGGCAGCCCGGTGGCGATCCGTCGCTTCAGGTCTGAGCTGCGCGCCTTGGCCCGGTCCTGCCACACGTCGAGCCGCAGGTCGAGCAGCTGACGCGGCGTGATCGTCTGCGGGGTCACGGAGACCCGGCCCGCTTCCAACGCCGCGACGTCGACCAGCAGGTCCACGACCCGGTTCATCTTCAGGGCCTCGTCGCGGATGGTCGTGGCGAACGTCGCGACCTGGCTGTCGTCGAGGCCTGGCTTGCCGACGAGGATCTCGGCGTAGCCCCGGATCGGCGTCAGCGGAGTGCGCAACTCGTGGCTGACGTTGGAGAGGAACTCGGTCTTCATTCGTTCGACCTCGCGCTCGCGCGTGGTGTCGCGCAGCACCATCACGACCCCCTCGACGCCCTGCAGCGGACTGAGGGCGACCCGCACCGGCACCCGCACGCCGTCCGCCCGGACCACCTCAGCCGCGTCGTCCCGCAGCCGCAGCGACGGGTCGGCGAGCTGGTTGTCGTTGAGGTCACGCACATCCGCCACGATCCCGAGCGGCTCGCCGATCACGTCGGCCTCCTCGAGCCCGAGCATCTCGAGAGCCGCGCGGTTGACCGACGTGACGACCCCGTCGGCATCCGTCGCCAGCAGGCCGTCGGTCATCGAGGCCAGCACCGTCGACAGCCGGGCCGCCGAGTCCCGTAGGTCGCCCGTCAGCTGGCCGAGCGAGGTCGTCATCGCGTCGAACTGACGAGCCAGCGTGCCGACCTCGTCGCGGGTCGTGACGGCCGTCCTGACCGAGAGGTCACCGCCGGCGATCCGCTCCGCCGCGAGGGTCAGCTGGCGCACCGGATCGACCGTCCGACGTCCGAGGACGATCGCGAGCACCGTGACGAGCAGCAGCGCGGCAAGTGAGGTGATCACCAGCAACCGCAGGGCATCCCGCTCCGCCTGGAGTGCCTCGGTCGCGTCGCGGCTGACGGCGAGATAGGCAACCGGCGTCCCGCTCGCATCGAGCAGCGGCCGGAACGCCACCGTCGGTTCGACCCCCTGCGACCCGATCGTGAGACCCGTCACCGGGATGCCGCTGCCGACGTGCGCGCGGTCGGCGATGGCGAGCACCTCGGCGGCGGTGCGTGCGCTGCGGCTCGAGGCCACCACACCGAGCGGGCTGCCGGCCAGGATGTGCAGCCCGTAGCCACCGACGTCGAAGGACTTGCGGGCGTACGCCGAGTCGAGCACCACCCCGTACACGTAGACCTTGGAGGGCCGGGTCCGCAGTCCGGTGTCGGCGTACTCGCCGACGATGCCGGCCACGGCGACGGCGTTGGACGAGCCGGGCAGCCGCAGGTAAGTGGTCAGGGGAATCACGCTGCGCTGGGCGTTGGCGTTGGTGGCGGCGAAGACGGCGCGCACCACGGGCTGGCTCCGCAGCGCCAGCAACGTGCCCGGCCCCAGGGCCACTCCGCGAGCGCCCACCTTGGTCGTCGTCCCGGCCCGCGTGATCGTGACGAGGAAGTCGTCCAGCCCGGGAGGCACGAACGACCTGGAGGGGTCGGGGCTCTCGACCAGCTGACGGCAGCCGTCGGGGCTGAGCGTCTTGCAGAACTCGGCCAGGTGCGTGGTCGTGGTCGACACGACCGCGTCCCCCAAATCCCCGATCGAGACCAGGCGGGCGGCCAGCGTTTCCTGGACGGTCTGGCGCGCCTCGGTCTCGTAGGAGTTGACGACGACGTTGCCGACGACGCCGACCGCGGCCACCGCCATGACCAGCACCCCGGCAATGATCGCGGCCACGACCTTGGACAGCAGGGAGGAGCGGGCGAGCAGCGCCAGCCCGAGCAGCACCGCTGCCGCGCCTGCGCCGCGCAGGACGAGCACCGTGGCCGGAGTCCCGCTGCCCTGGTCGGCGCCGACCGAGACGAAGGCCGCGATGCCCCAGAGCGCCAGGCCGGCACCGGTGGCCAGTCCGACCGCGTCGCGGCGGGTGCGCAGGGCGGCCAGCGCTGCCAGCACCGACGCCGCACCGGCGAACGACGACGGTCCGGCCGTAGCCGCCAGCGGCACCACGACGCCGTACAGGGAAGGAGGAACGTCCCGGCGGCCGAGCCCGCCCGTCCAGATCCCGACGGCCAGCAGCAGACCAGCCGCGCCGCGAGCGAGCGCGAGTCCGTCGGAGGCGGTGTCCCCGAGCCGGAGAGCGGTGGCGATCTCGGCTCCGGCCAGGACGAGCGCGCCGGCGGCGAGCACCAGGGCGGCGGCGCCGCGGCGCAGGGCAGCCGCGGCGGCGAGGCCGACGGACGCGGAGATGGCCAGCAGCTGGACGGCACCCAGGAGCGCGAAGGGGACGCCAGGCTCCATGGGCGCGAGTCTAGGAGCGGAGGTACGGCGTCAGCGGCCGATCAGCACGACGGCGGCGCGCCGTGAGCGCGCAGCGTCGCGAGCGCGTCGAGGGCCGACGTCAGGGTGCTGACCTTGATGAGGCTGATGCCGCTGGGCTTCGTCTGCTTCGCCTCGGCGCAGTTGTCCGCGGGCGAGAGGAACACGGTGGCTCCCTGCGCCTTGGCGCCACGCATCTTCTGGGCGATGCCACCGATGGCGCCGACCTTGCCGTCAGGAGTGATCTCGCCGGTGCCCGCGATGTTGAGACCGTTGGTGAGGTCGGTGGGTCCGAGCTTGTCGACGATGCCGAGGGCGAACATCAGCCCGGCCGATGGCCCCCCGACGTCCCGCAGCTTGATGTCGACCTTGACGGAGAACTCGGTGCGGAGCCCCGGGGTGATGCCCACGATGGCGCGCGTCGGGTCGTCCTTCGCGGCCGCGGTCGTGATGGTCACACTTCCCCGCTTTCCGCCCCGCAGGAAGCCGATCGCCACGGCCTCGCCGACCTTGCGGCCACTGATGAGCGCGCGAAGCTGGTCGGCGGTCGTCACCTTCGCGCCATCGACGGTCACGATCTGGTCGCCCGCCTTGAGCTTGCCGTCGGCCGGGGCGCCGGCCATCACGTCGGAGACGTACAGCGTGACGGTGCCCTTGTAGCCGAGGTAGGTCAGGGCGGCCGCGGTCGCCGCGTCCTGGGAGTCGACCATCTCCTGGGCGGTCTGCGCGTTGTTCTGCTGCTGCGTCTG
>JAWWOJ010000345.1:0-3549 GCA_033851885.1 Frankiales bacterium
GCCGCAGCCGGCGAGCCAGCTTGAGCGCCGCCTCGTTGGCCTCCGCCCCGCTGTTGGTGAACAGCACCCGGTCGTAGCCGGTCAGTGCCCGCAGCCGCTCGGCGAGCAGGACGACCGGCTCGCTGACTGCCAGGTTGCTGACGTGCCCGAGGATCCCGAGCTGCCTGGTGACAGCGGCCTGGATGGCCGGGTGGGCGTGGCCGAGGACGTTGACGGCGAGCCCGGCGAACAGGTCGAGATACTCCTTGCCATCGACGTCCCACACCGTCGCTCCGGCACCGCGGGCGAGCACGACGGCAGGTGTGCCGTAGTTGCCCATCAGCGCCGCGTCCCACCGCCGCTGCCAGTGCGTGGTCTGGCTCATGAGGGGATCACCATCGTGCCGACTCCTTCGTCGGTGAACAGCTCGAGCAGGATCGCGTGCGGCACCCGTCCGTCGAGGACGTGCGCCCGTGAGACGCCGCCCTGCACGGCGCGCAGGCAGGCCTCCATCTTGGGAACCATCCCGCTCGACAGGGTCGGCAGCAACGCTTCGAGCTCGTCGTCCTTGATGACGGAGATGACCTCGTCGCTCGACGGCCAGTCGGCGTACAGGCCCTCGACATCGGTGAGGACGAGCAGCTTCTCGGCTCCGACAGCGACGGCAAGGGCGGCGGCAGCGGTGTCGGCGTTGACGTTGTAGAGCTCGCCGTCGGTGCCGCGGGCGACCGTCGCGACGATCGGGACCTTGCCCTCGTCGAGCAGCGCGTGCAGGATCGCCGGCTGCACCTCGACGACGTCACCCACCAGGCCGATGTCGGTCAGTTCGCCGTCGACCAGCGCGTCGCGCCGCTCGGCCGTGAGCAGGTGAGCGTCCTCACCGGAGAGGCCGACCGCGAACGGGCCGTGCGCGTTGACGAGGCCGACGACATCGCTGTTGACCTGGCCCACCAGCACCATCCGGACGACCTGCATCGTCTCTGCGGTGGTGACGCGGTAGCCGCCGCGGAACTCGCTGGTCACACCGAGCCTGTCGAGGTGCGCCGTGATCTGCGGTCCGCCGCCGTGCACGACGACGACCCTGACGCCGCAGTAGCGCAGGAACACGACGTCCTCGGCGAAGGCGGCCTGCAGCTCCGGGCTGGTCATGGCGTTGCCGCCGTACTTCACGACGACCGTCTTGCCGCTGAAGGATTTCAGCCACGGCAGCGCCTCGACGAGCGTCGCCGCCTTGGGCAGGGCCGAGTGGTTGCGGGCCGTCATGTGGAGTAGGCCGAGTTCTCATGGACGTAGGCCGTCGTGAGGTCGTTCGTCAGGATGGTCGCGGTCTCCGACCCGGCATGCAGGTCGATGCGGACGTGCACGGCCCGGCCCTCGAAGCGGACCTCTGCCGGGTCGGCATGCGCCTGCCCTGCCCGGCAGACCGGCACCCCGTTGAAGTCGACGTCGAGGGCGTAGATGTCGAAGGCCGCGGCGGTCGTGCCGACGCTGGCCAGGACCCGGCCCCAGTTGGGATCCTCACCGAAGACAGCGCACTTGAACAGGTTGCTCCGGGCGACCGACCTGCCGACCTCGACCGCGTCGTCCTCGGAGACGGCACCGGCCACCTCGATGGTGATGTCGTGGGCCGACCCCTCCGCGTCGTGCAGCAGCTGCTCGGCGAGGTCTGCGCAGACTGCCCGCACGGCCTCGTCGAACGCGGCCGGGTCCGGTGCCGAGGCGGCCCCGGAGGCCATCAGGAGCACCGTGTCGTTGGTGGACTGGCAGCCGTCGGAGTCGAGCCGGTCGAAGGTCGTGCGAGCAGCGGCCCGGAGCGCCCGGTCGCACTCCTCGGCGCTCACGTCGGCATCGGTCGTGAGCACGACGAGCATGGTGGCCAGTGCCGGCGCGAGCAAGCCCGCCCCCTTTGCCATGCCGCCGACGGTGAAGCCGTCGCCGGTCACGACCGACTGCTTGCTGACCGTGTCGGTGGTCATGATGGCGGCAGCGGCAGCCGCTCCCCCGTCCCGCGAGAGGGCCCGGTGGGCCGCCTCGACGCCGGTGAGCAGCCGCTCCCGGCTGAACAGCGGGCCGATGAGCCCGGTGCTGCACACGACGACGTCCTTGGCGCCGTCGTCCAGCAGGGCTCCGACCAGCTCGGCGGTGGCGTGCGTGGTCTGGAAACCCTCGGGTCCGGTGCCGCAGTTGGCGCCACCGGAGTTCAGCACGACCGCCCGCACCTGGCCGTCGCTGACGACCTGCTCGCTCCACAGCACCGGGTTGGCCTTGAACCGGTTGGACGTGAACACCGCGGCCGCGGACCGCGCCGGCCCGTCGTTGACGACGAGCGCGACGTCGGACGCGCCACTGCCCTTCAGCCCCGCGGTCGCACCGGCAGCCCGGAAGCCCCGCGCGGCCGTCACGCTCACGGTGCTGTCCCGGCGACCGACAGGCCGGCCTGCTCGGGCAGCCCGAGGACCAGGTTGGCGTTCTGCAGGGCCTGACCGGCGGCGCCCTTGCCGAGGTTGTCGAGAGCGCTGACCACGATCACCCGTCCGGAGTCCTGGTCGACGGTTGCCTGCAGGTGGCAGCTGTTGGAGCCGAAGGTGGCGGCGGTATGCGGCCACCGCCCCTCTGGGAGCACGTGCACGAAGGGCTCATCCGCGTAGGCCGCCGCCAGCACCTCGCGGGGGTCCTGGCTGGTGAGCGGCCGGACCGTGACGGTCGCGAGGATGCCGCGCGGCATCGGGGCGAGCACCGGGGTGAAGGACAGTGAGGCCGCCCCGGTCGCCTGCTTGATCTCGGGCACGTGCTGATGGGCCCCGACCTTGTACGGCGACAGGTCCCCGATGACCTCGGTGGCGAGGAGGTGGCCCTTGAGGCTCCGCCCGGCACCGCTGGTGCCACTGGAGGCGACCACGACCACGTCCGCGGGGTCGGCAAGGCCGGCGGCCACGAGCGGCGCCAGCGCGAGGGTGATCGCCGCGGCGTAGCAACCGGTGTTGGCGATCCGCGTCGACGCGGCGATCTCCGCTCGCGCTCCTGGTAGCTCGGGAAGCCCGTAGGTCCAGCTGCCCGCGTGCGCGCCGCCGTACCAGCGCTCCCAGTCGGCCGCCGACCGCAGCCGGTGGTCGGCGCCGAGGTCGACGACCCTCGCCGACGGGGCCAACTCCGCCGCCAGTCGCGCGGACTCGCCGTGCGGCAGAGCGAGAAAGACCACATCGGCCCCGTCGAGGGCGGCGGCCGAGGTCGGGCTGAAGACCCGGTCGGCGAGCTGCGGCAGGTGCGGGTGCAGGTCGGTGACGGGCCGGCCGGCCGAGCTGCCCCCGCAGAGGACACCCAGCGAGAGGTCGGGGTGCCCGAGCAGCAGGCGGAGCAGTTCCCCACCCGCGTACCCGCTCGCGCCGGCGACCGCCGCTGTCATGCCCATGCAACAACTATACACGGCTCATGCATGGTGATGAATGGATATTCAGGTCATGACCGAACCAGCACCACGTCGCCCTTGGTGAGGACGCCTGTCTCGTCGAGGGCAGTCGTGCCGGCGCCCGTCGTGACGACCAGGTGCACGAGGTCGCCCGTGCTGCGGTC
>JAWWOJ010000347.1:0-2741 GCA_033851885.1 Frankiales bacterium
CGGCCGCCAAGCTGCTGGCAGAGCGCGGCCTGGACGTCTACGAGTTCCTCCTCCTCGGCCCGGCGGTGGCCGTCGAGTGCCGTCTTCGCGCCGGCGCCCACCTGAATGCCGATAGCTGGACACCGTCCGTTACGGACGGTGGACTGGTCGTCGAATCGGTGCGTGACGGGCGGCGGGTGGCCACCGAGATGAGGGGATTCGTCCTTCGTGACCCCTGCGCCTGTGGTCGGCCGGATCCCAGGATCTTTCTCGACCGCAGCGCTTCGGCCTGAGACGTCCTGCAAAGCGACTAGAAGTGCCATGGGTTTCGAGGACAAGGTCGCCTCCATCACCGGCGGGGCCGCTGGCATCGGGTGTGCGTCCGCGTCTGCACGCCATATCTCTCGGGCTCATCGCGACGGAAGGCACACCCTGGCAGCGGTGTGCGGTGGAGCTTCTCCGAGTCTTGACCGCTCGGAAACTGTAGCTTAATATGCATACAATCGTAGCTGCGCAACTGAAACCCATCGGGCAGCGGAGCCCTTGGGGCTCGCGCGAGTCCACCGGAGGAAACGTGCGCAGTATGCGCCACGAACGTGGCCTTGCGGGTGGCCCAGCACGAGGGCTGCTTCAAGGATATAGAGCTCGACATGCAGATCGGCGATGCGCTGAGCGGCAACGGTTCCTCGTCGCTGGGCTCCGGTCAGATCGAACCCGCTGTACGACCTGCACCGTGCGGCCATAGGTGAGCGTCGGCGGAGGCACGGCGGCCGAAAGGAGACCTGAGCCGATGCGGACTATGGGAGAAGGAGATGAAGCGGTTGCCGACGTCTCACGAGGTCGGTGGGAGACGAGAGCAGCCACCGCCCGTCACGCAGTCACCAGGAGCACTGGCCGGCCGCTCGGCAACATCTCTTGCGGTGACCTCAGCCGGGAGAACCGCCGCCGCTTCCCCCACCTGACGGCGTTCGTGGACGGCGCGACACGGCTTAGCTATCCGCTCTTCGACGAGCGCACGACGAGACTCGCGAATGCGCTCGCGGCGGCCGGCCTGCAAGCCGGTGATCGCATTCTCTGGATCGGAAAGAACAGCGTTCGGTGCATGGAACTCCTGGTCGCGGCGGCCAAGCTCGGCGCCATCCTGTGCCCGGTGAACTGGCGGCAGTCGCCCGACGAACTGGCCTTCGTGATCGATGACATCGACGCCCTGCTGATCGTCTGCGACCCCAGGGGGCTCGAGGACACCTTGAAGGCGGCACGCACCTCGTCCAGGGCGACGAGAGCTCGCTGGGTCGAGGCGGCTGGGGAAGACGGCGAGTACGAGGCCCTGCTGGCCAGTGGCTCGGCCGTCGACCTGGACCTCGTCGTCGACGCCGGATCGCCGTTGCTCGCCATCTACACGGCGGCACACGACGGGCACCCCAGCGCCGCCTTGCTCAGTCACTCGGCTCTGCTGAACCAGGCGGTGTGGCTGGCATACATGTACGACCTGGATGCCTCAGACACGTTCCTGTGCGCCGGCCCCATGTTCCACCTGGGTGTGTACCTCTTTATCCTCCCGTTGTTCGTGCTCGGCGGCACCACCGTCATCGCGACACGCGCCGACGCGGAGACCATCTGCCGGCTGACGGTGCAGGAGCGGTGCACCGTGGCTTTCCCGCTGATGCAGTACCTCATTGACGAGATAACGGAGCTCAACCGGGACGCCCGCTATGACCTCTCCAGCCTGCGTACGTCATCACACAGCCCGGGCTGGGACGCGATGGTCACGCTGGATCACTCGCGGGCGGCGCGTGGTTCACGATGGGGCCAGAGCGAGACCACCGGGGGCGTGACGTGGTACGGCGTCGGTCAGGATTCGCAGAGCCGGTTCGGGCGGTCCTCTCCCTTCGTCCTCGTCCGGGTGGTGGACGAGACGGGTGCCGAGCTACCGGTGGGCGAGGTCGGCGAGCTGGTGGTCCGCGGAACCGTCGTCGCGAACGGGTACTGGAACCGTGAGGAGCTCAACGCCGAGACGTTCGGTGATGGCTGGCGGCACACCAGCGACATCGGCAAGCGGGAGGCCGACGGGTCGATCACCTTCATCGGGCCGAAAGGCAACATGATCAAATCCGGGGTGGAGAACATCTACCCGGTGGAGGTCGAGCGCGTCCTCCGGTCGCATCCTTCCGTTGCCGACGCGGCCGTGATCGGTGTCCCTGATGAAAAGTGGATTCAGTCCTTGAAGGCGATCGTCGTGCCGGCCTCGGGCTGCTCACCGACCCAAGACGAGCTGATCGTCCACTGCAAGCAAAAGTTGGCGTCCTACAAGAAGCCGCGATCGGTGGAGTTCACCGAATCGCTGCCGCGTCACGATGGCCGCATCGACTATGACGAGCTCAACCGGCGCCATGGCGGAGGCGGTTACCCCGGCGGCTCCACTCGAAGCTACTGAACAGCATGTCCGTCATTAGAGGAAGTAGATGCCATGTCTCGGGCAATTGATCTCGGATGGGCCTGATGGAACATCCTTTTCGCGAGGCCGCGATCGCAGGCGCGTTCGTAACAAAGCAGGGTCGGGTTCTCGAAGGACACGACGCCGACACGATCACGCTCGAGGCCTCGCTCGGCGCCCTCCATGATGCGGGAATCTCACCGCGTGACGTCGACGGCGTGATCGGCCAGGCCATCCAGATCGTGCACGCGGCACGGAGCGGCCCGGTCTGGCGCTCGCGGTCCGCGCTGGGCGTGCCGACGTTGTTCGAGGCGGCCGCGGCGATCCG
>JAWWOJ010000348.1:0-2500 GCA_033851885.1 Frankiales bacterium
GACCACACCGGCGGCATACCCTCCTGCATGAGCGGCATGATGCCCGCGACGAGCTTGCCGTCCTTCGAGAAGTTGGAGTAGCCCCCGAACTCCTCCTCGCGGTTGCGCTCGCAGGTCCAGCCGAACAGCGACCCGTAGAAGGCGATGCTCTTGTCGATGTCGGGCGTCGCCAGGTCGACCCAGATCGGCTCGCCGGGCTCGTACGTGGTCTTGACGGTCATGAGGTCCTCCTGAGTGGTTGTGCACGGGGAGACGTCTGCCGAGGCTATGGCTCATCGGTGACAAAACGAGGTCCGTGCGGCCAACTTCTGAGGCGTACGACAGAATGCCGTTCTAGAGACCGAAGGAGACCCTGTGCTGCAGCCCCAGTTCGCGTCCGTCGAGGACACCGCCGCGCGCCTCGGCGCGGCCGGCTACCTCACCGACCACGCGATCGCGACGACGGTCTTCCTCGCCGACCGGCTCGGCAAGCCGCTCCTCATCGAGGGCCCCGCCGGTGTCGGCAAGACCGAGCTCGCGAAGTCCGTCGCGACCGCGACCGGCTCGGAGCTCATCCGGCTGCAGTGCTACGAGGGGCTCGACGAGGCCCGGGCGCTGTACGAGTGGAACTACAAGAAGCAGCTGCTGCGGATCCAGGCCGCCAGCGATGACACCGCGTGGGACGAGATCCACGACGACGTCTTCGCCGAGGAGTTCCTGCTCAGCCGGCCGCTGCTCACCGCGATCCGCAACCCCAACCCCACGGTCCTGCTCATCGACGAGACCGACAAGGCCGACGTCGAGGTCGAGGGGCTGCTGCTCGAGGTGCTGTCCGACTTCCAGGTCACCATCCCCGAGCTCGGCACCATCGTCGCCGCGCGCCGGCCGCTGGTGTTCCTCACCTCCAACGCGACCCGCGAGCTGTCGGAGGCGCTCAAGCGCCGCTGCCTCTACCTGCACCTCGACTATCCGGCGGCGGACCGCGAGAAGGCGATCGTCCTGTCCCGGGTGCCCGAGGTCGCCGAGCAGCTTGCCGATTCCCTGGTACGCACCGTTCGCGCCCTGCGAGCCCTTGAGCTCAAGAAGTCGCCGTCGATCGCGGAGACCATCGACTGGGCCAGGACGCTCGTCGCCCTCGGCCTCGACACCCTCGACGAGCAGGCCGTCCACGAGACCCTCGGTGTCGTCCTCAAGCACGCGAGCGACCACACCCGCGCCATCGAGCAGCTGAAGCTGAACTGATGGCGACGGGGCTGGTCGACCGCGAGATCGCGTTCCTGGACGCGCTCCGCAAGGCAGGCCTGACCGTGTCGCTCGCGGAGGTGCTCGACTGCACGCGCGCCCTCGGGGCGATCGAGCTGCTCGACCGCGAGGCGTTGCGGCACGCCTACGCCGCCTGCGTCCTCAAGCGGCCGGCGCACCGCACGACCTTCGACACCCTCTTCGACCTCTGGTACCCCGCCGTCACCGGAGACCAGACCCTCACCGAGGACGATCCGCTCGCCGACCTCCACGACGGTCCGTCGGATCCCGAGGCCTACCGCGACATGCTCCGGCAGCTCCTGCTCGACGGCGACGAGGAGCTGATGAAGCGCTTCGCCCGCCAGGTCGTCCAGGGCCTCGGTCGGGCGGACACCGCCCCCGGCCGGCAGTCCTGGTTCTCCTACCGCGTGCTGCGACAGCTCTCACCCGAGACGTTGATGGCGTCGCTGCTCGACGCGATGCTGCAAGGCCAGGAGCGCGGTGGCATGGCGGAGAAGGTGGCGCGCCAGACCATCCAGGAGCGGACCCGCAAGTTCCAGGAGCTCGTCGAGGCAGAGGTACGTCGGCGGCTGGCCGAGGACCGTGGCGCTGAGCAGATCTCGAAGACGGCCGTGCAGCCGCTCGCGGAGCAGGTCGACTTCCTGCGGGCCTCGCGCAACGACATGGCGGAGCTGCGGCGCCAGGTGTTCCCGCTCGCGCGCCGACTCGCGACCCGGCTCACCGCCCGCCGACGCCTCGGCAAGACGGGCAAGCTCGACTTCCGTCGTACCGTCCGTGCCTCGCTGGCAACGGGTGGCGTGCCGCTGGTGACGCACCACAAGCCGCACAAGCCGCACAAGCCCGAGCTGGTCGTGCTCTGCGATGTGTCCGGCTCCGTCGCGGGGTTCGCGCACTTCACGCTGCTGCTCGCCTACGCGCTGCGCGAGCAGTTCACGAAGGTGCGGGCCTTCGCGTTCATCGACACCTGCGACGAGGTCACGCGGTTCTTCACGCCGGGCGGTGACGTGGCGGATGCGCTGGCGCACATGAACGCCGAGGCCAACCTCATCTGGTTCGACGGGCACAGCGACTACGGGCACTCGATCGAGAAGTTTGCGGAGGACTACCCGGACGCCGTCGGGCCGCGGACCTCACTGCTCATCCTCGGGGATGCCCGCAACAACTACCGCGCGACCGGTGCCCAGACGCTGAAGAGGCTCGTGCAGCGGGCCCGGCACGCCTACTGGCTGAACCCGGAGCCATCGGCGTACTGGGGGAG
>JAWWOJ010000355.1:0-4490 GCA_033851885.1 Frankiales bacterium
ATGACCACCGTGACGATCTGGTCGGTGACGAGGTGACGGTGTTCTTCGTGGGTGCCGGCCCCGGCGCCGCCGACCTCGTGACCGTGCGGGCGCTCCGGCTTCTGGAGAAGGCGGCCGTCGTCGTCTACGCCGGCGCGCTCGTACCCACCGAGCTGCTCGCGTCGTGCCCACCCGACACCCGACTCGTCGACAGCGCTCCGATGGACCTCGACGAAATTCTCGCGGTCCTGGTCGAGTCGCATGCGGCCGGTCTCGACGTGGTGCGGCTGCACTCCGGGGACCCTTCGGTCTTCAGCGCCGTGGCGGAGCAGACCCGCCGGCTCGACGCGGCGGGAGTGCCCTGGGAGATGGTGCCGGGCGTCCCCGCCTTCGCCGCGGCCGCGGCCGCCCTGCGTCGAGAGCTGACCGTTCCCGGCATCGGCCAGACGGTGATCCTGAGCCGGATCGCCGTCGACGCGACGCCGATGCCCGCAGGCGAGGACCTTGCCACGCTGTCGCAATCCCGCTCGACGCTGGTGCTCCACCTCGCCGTGCAGCACATCGAGCGCGTCGTCGACGAGCTGGTCCCCGCTTACGGCGCCGACTGCCCGGTCGCGGTCGTGGCCCGAGCCTCCCGCCCCGACGAGCTCATCGTGCGCGGGACCCTTGGCGACATCGCCGCGCAGGTCCGTGCCGCCGGCGTGCTCCGGACGGCGGTCATCGTCGTCGGTCGGGTGCTCGGCGCCGAGGGGTTCCCGGGCAGCCATCTCTACTCGACCGAGCGGCGCCGTTGATCCTCGTCCTCGGGGGTACCGCCGAGGCGCGCGAGCTCGCAGCCCGGGTGCCGGTCCTCAGCTCGCTCGCCGGGCGGGTCCGCGCCCTGGAGCTGCCCCCGGGGGAGGTCCGCATCGGCGGGTTCGGCGGGGTCGACGGGCTGGTCGCCTGGCTGCGGGAGCACCGGCCGGTCGCGGTGGTCGACGCCACGCACCCGTTCGCTGCCCAGATGTCACGGCACGCCGTGACGGCCTGCCGAGCTGCCGACGTACCGCTCCTGAGACTGCAGCGACCGGGCTGGACCGAGCAGCCGGGGGACCGCTGGACCCGGGTGCCGTCGCTGGCGGCGGCGGCTGCCGCGGTGGGGGACCGTCGGGTCCTGCTGACCACCGGTCGACAGGCGGTCGAGCCGTTCCTGGCCCTGACCGAGGTCGTGCTGCGGGCCATCGAGCGGCCCGAGGGCCTTCCCGCCTCGTGGACGGTCGTGCTCGGCCGGCCGCCCTGGTCGCTGGAGGCCGAGCGCGGCCAGCTCGTGGAGCACCGCATCGAGGTCGTGGTCACGAAGGACTCCGGCGGCCCGGCTGCTCCCAAGCTGCAGGCCGCTCGCGAGGCCGGCCTGGAGGTGATCGTCATCGACCGCCCCCCCGTCCTCGCCACCCACGTGGTCCCGACGGTCAGCGCCGCCCTCACCTGGCTGGCCCACCCGGGATGAATGGATACAGCACTTCTGATTTCAGCCGAAAACCCGAAGTGCTGTATCCATTCACGCCGGGTAGCGGCGGGGGGTGAAGACGCGCTTCGTGCCGTCGGGGCGCTCGAGGACCCGGGTCGTCGAGGAGCCGATGATCACCAGGGTCCTCATGTCGACGTCGGAGGGGTCCAGGTCGCCGAGGGTCGTCACGATCACCCGCTCCGTCGGGCCGCCGACGTCGCGACCGAGGACGACCACCGTGTCGGGGGAGCGCTGCTCGAGCACGAGGTCGCGCATCGCGCCGACCTGCCAGGGCCGGGCCTTCGACCTCGGGTTGTACACCGCGATGACCAGGTCGGCCTTGGCTGCCAGCGACAACCGCTCGCTGACCGTCTCCCACGACTTCAGCCGGTCCGACAGCGACAGCACGCAGAAGTCGTGCCCGAGCGGGGCGCCGACGCGGGCGGCGACCGCCTGGGCCGCGGTGAGCCCAGGGACGGTGCGCACGTCGACGTCCGGGTAGTCGGCGGCGGCCTCCCACACGGCCGTTGCCATCGCGAAGACACCGGGGTCACCACTCGACACCACGGCCACCCGGCGCCCCGCGCGGGCCAGGTCGAGAGCGTGCCGGGCGCGGACGTCCTCCTCGGTGTTGTCCGAGGGGATCCGCTCCTGCCGCGGGTTGGGCGGCACCCGGTCGAGGTACGGCCCGTAGCCGAGCAGCACCTCCGCCTGGGCCAGCGCGGCCACCGACTCGGGCGTCTGCCAGTCGCGGCCGGCCGGCCCGAGGCCCACGACGACCACCGACCCGCGACCCCCGGCGGCGGACGCCACGGGCAGCGGTCCGTACTGCGAGGAGGGCAGCACGGCCATCGAGAAGTACGGCACCGACGACGGGTCGACGTCGGCGAGCCGCTCCAGCCGCTGCGAGGACGTCGACGCCCGCTCGACGTAGAAGGCCTCGCCCAGCCGGCCGCTGGCCTCGAGCGCGGCCCGCACGTTGTCGAAGGTCCTGCCCAGCTTCATGACCGCGGCCGGGCCGCCGAGGGACAGCCGGGCCGCGAGCTCGTCCAGCGGCAGCGTGCCGGGCAGTACCTGCAGGATCTCCTCGGCCTCGACCAGCGGGGCCCCGAGGGCCGCGGCGGAGGCCGACACCGAGGTCACGCCCGGCACCACGACCGTCTCGTAGCGGTGAGCCAGCCGCTTGTGCAGGTGCATGTAGGAGCCGTAGAACATCGGGTCGCCCTCGGCCAGCACCACCACATCGCGCCCGGCGTCGAGGTGCACGGCGAGGCGGGCGGCGGCGTGCTCGTAGAACTCCTCGAGCGCCCCGCGGTAGCCACCCGGGTGATCCGTCGTCTCCACCGTCAGCGGATAGACGAGGTGCTCCTCGACCACGTCGTCGCGCAGGTAGGTCCGGGCGATGCCCAGCGCGATCGACCTGCCGTGCCGCGCGGAGTGGAACGCGACGACATCGGCCGCGCCGAGGATCCGGGCGGCCTTCACGGTCACCAGCTCGGGATCACCCGGGCCGAGCCCCACGCCGTAGAGCGTCACTCGACGACCGTCGCGAGTGCGTTCACGGCCGCAGCGACGATCGCGCTCCCGCCCCGGCGTCCCCGCACGACGAGGTGCTCCAGCCCGCAGGCCATCAGCGCCTCCTTGGACTCCGCCGCGCCGATGAACCCGACGGGGATGCCCAGCACAGCCGCCGGCCGCGGCCCGCCGGCCGCCACCAGGTCGAGCAGGTGGAACAGCGCGGTGGGTGCGTTGCCGATGGCGACGACGGCGCCGTCCAGCCGGTCGCGCCACAGCTCGACCGCCGCGGCGGACCGGGTGGTGCCCAGGTGGACTGCCAACTCGGCCACCCGCGGGTCCCGCAGGGTGCACAGCACGTCGTTGTCCTTGGGCAGCCGCGCCCGGGTGATGCCGGACGCGACCATCTGCGCGTCGCACAGGATCGGAGCGCCGGACTGCAACGCGTCGAAGGCAGCGTCGTAGACACCGGGGGAGAACGCCACGTCCTTCACGAGGTCGGTCATGCCGCAGGCGTGGATCATCCGTACGACGACCCGGTCGAGACCCACGGGGAACCGCTTCAGGTTGCTCTCGGCGCGGATCGTGGCGAACGACTGCCGGTAGATCTCGGCACCGTCCTTCTGGTAGCTCATGCGTATCCGTTCGCCGTCGCGACCCGCGACTCCGCGCCGGTAGGCAGCCCGCACTGCCGGTCGCAGCCGGACCAGTGCAGCGGGCGGGGACCCGGTGCGAGGGCTGCCACCGCGTCGGACCGCACGTCCCGAAGCGCCTTGCCGCACGCCAGCCCCGCGCAGGCACTCACGCCGACCCACGCGGACGCCGGATCGGTCACCAGCCCGGTCAGCTCGGTCGAGTCGGGTACGACGACGGTGCGCCAGGGCGTCAGCTGGACCGGTCCCACGGCCAGCTGCTGGAGCATCGCGGGGGTGAGCCGTCCGAGGGGCGGCAGGGCGACGACGCGGTCGTCGTGCCGGCCGAGGGCCGGCGGGGTACCCGCGGCGACCGTCGCACCGAGCGGGCGGTCCCAGCTCAGCTCACGGACCCGCCACTCGGATCGGCGCAGGTCCAGGAAGTGCTGGGCCGCCTCGAGCAGCTCCGGCACCGCCCCAGGGCCGGCGTCGCGGCCGTCCACGACGAGCCGGCCGTCGACGGCCGCCACGTCCGGGCGGACGGTCAGGACGTCCGGCCCGCCGATGCCGATCAGGAAGCGACCGGGCAGCGGATCCATCGACTGGATCCCCGCGTCGATCGCGGCCACCTCGGCGCGCAGGTCGCGCAGCGGCGACGCCACCACGTTGCGGGCCGTGTCGTGGGTGGCCGACGGCAGCAGGCCGGCGTCCACCAGCGCCACCGCGAGGCGGTCCGTCGTACCCGGTCGCAGGCCGCGGAGCTGGACGTTCCCCCGGGAGGTGAGGTCGAGGTTGCCGTCGCCCCACGCAACAGAGGCCTCCGCGAGCGCTGCCACCTGGCGGCCGGTCAGGTAGCCACCGGGCACCCGGACCCGGAC
>JAWWOJ010000367.1:0-11911 GCA_033851885.1 Frankiales bacterium
CCCCGTCGTGGCGGCGCAACTGCGATGCCAACGGGCGCGATGGAGTCCGGGGAGCACGGATTGCGCGTCCGTGTACTTGTATGGTCCGGTTGAGGGCTTATGGCCTTGCTAGGAATGTGTCGATCGTGTGTTCGACGCGTGCTGCGCCGCCCCATGTCGTCCGCATGCTCAAGATGCGGATCAGGTCGTCGACGGTTGACATTGCTTTTACTGGCGGTGATCGGATCACCCATCCTTGCGAGTCCGCCTGCGACCGCGTCGGCCTCCGATCACGCGATCACGATCGTTGGGACCGGGGATCGGTCAGTCATCGTTCGTGTCACGAAGTCGGTGACCTTCAACCAATCCCCGCTGGACTTGCTCGGCGGACCCGGCTGGGGCACGTTGACGACGCCTGATTTCGGCTTCGCTGTGTCGCGGTTGGCTGACGGGCATGTGGTGGCCGGCCGTGTGAGATCGCAGTTCATCGAGAACGAGCTGCACGTTATTGCCGAGATCCCGCTAGGCGACCCAGGGCAGGTCCTCACCCCCGGAAGTTACCGCGTGACACTGCTGGGTCGAGGCGCGATACGCGTGGTGGCCCACGCGGCAGGGACGAGCCATCCCCTCGTGTGGCACGTCGCGGAGCCGACGCGAGTGCACTTCGATGCCGGAATGTTGGTGCCGTTGTCGCCGGTGGCAGGCCTCAGTGAGCATCGTGGGTCGGTGTTCGTCAGCCCTCACACCTTTCTGAGCCTGGTGTCTGCCTACGGTGGCGGAGCTGGAGGCGACACTTTCGAGAGCGAGTGCCTCACGGCTCAGCGGGCTCCCACGTGCGTAGGTGGCAGCCCCTCGCCCGCTGGCGGTTTCGGTGTTGGTGAAGGTGGTAGCTACGGGTCAGGAGGCTTCTCAGGAATGCAGTGGCAGCCAGGGAAGATCGCGAGCGGCAGCTACATGGCGCTGACACAAGCCACGACCTACCCAACCGGACCACACAGCGGATACGTTCTCGTCGCGCTTCAGTGAGCCGACAGGGAAGTTTGGGGCCCCGAGTCGGGCCGAAGGCGGTAAGGAGCCGATCGATCACCGCCCCGCCCAGGTCGCCGCCACACGCCTGACACACAGGGGTGGCGGGCGTCACGGCGGTCGGGGAATCCAGCCCGCCTGGTTGAGCAGGAGAACCGCTCACCGCGGCGAAATCAGCGGTTCTACCCAACTCAGTCCTGCCCGTAACTCGGGCACCCCAGATGCCGGCGATCCCGGCAAGGAGGTTCCCCCCATCGTGGCCACCCCCACCAGCAGCGCACACGCGCGCACCGACGAGCCCAGCGGGTTCGTCGACCGGGTCAAGGCTCGGTTCGCGGCGAAGGCGCGGGTCCGCGCCGCCGAGGGCAAGAGCGGACCCGACAAGGTGATCGTCATCCTGTCGGCGACCCTCGTGCTGCTGTTCGTGCTCTTCGGGGTGCTGGTCAACTGGGTCAGCTCGGCTCCGAGTGGCAAGAAGGTGCCGGTCAGCACCGTGACCGCGCTCGCCCAGGGCGACCGGGTGGAGAAGGCGGTCATCCTCAACGAGGACAACCAGTTCGTGCTCACGCTGCGCTCGGCGCCCGAGGCCGCCCAGCTGCTCGGGTCCAAGTCGGCGTTCCCGACGACCATCCCCGATGTCAGCGACAACGGCGGGACCGTACGGGTCGAGGTGCCGGGCAACGGCCTGGCGTCGGAGGACCTCCGCAAGACCCTGCAGGCCAGCGGTGTGCCGGTGAGCGTCGACCAGCAGGACGGCAAGGCCTTCGCCAGCCGGCTCTACATGTTCCTGCTGCCGATCCTCATCCTCGCGAACATCTTCGCCATCATCTTCCTCGGCAAGGGCGGCAGCAGCGCCATCGGTGACGTGACCAACTTCGGCCGCGTCGAGGACGGCGGCCGGACGGGTGGCTCCACCGTGACCTTCGCCGACGTCGGCGGCGCCGACGAGGCCGTCATCGAGCTCGCCGAGGTGCGCGACTACCTCAAGGACCCGGCCAAGTACAAGGCGCTGGGCGCCGCCCCGCCGAAGGGCGTGCTGCTGTTCGGTCCTCCCGGGACCGGCAAGACGCTGCTCGCGAAGGCCGTGGCCGGCGAGGCAGGCGTGCCGTTCTTCAGCGTCGCCGGTGCCGAGTTCGTCGAGTCGCTCGTCGGCGTGGGCGCCGCGCGCATCCGTGACCTGTTCAGGCGCGTGAACGCCGTGGCCCCGGCCATCGTGTTCATCGACGAGCTCGACGCCGCCGGCCGCAAGCGCGGCTCCGGTGGTGGCGGTGGCGGCTCCGACGAGCGCGAGCAGACCCTCAACCAGCTGCTCGTGGAGATGGACGGCTTCGAGGTCAGCACCGGCGTCGTGGTCATCGCCGCGACGAACCGCCCCGACATCCTCGACCCGGCCCTGATGCGGCCCGGCCGCTTCGACCGCCACATCACCGTCGAGCGCCCCGACCTGGAGGGCCGCGTCCGGATCCTCAAGATCCACGCCGCCAAGAAGCCGCTCGCGGCGGACGTCGACCTCGAACGGCTCGCGTCGCGCTGCCCCGGGTTCACCGGCGCCGACCTGGCCTCGGTCGTCAACGAGGCCGCCCTGCTGACGATCCGTCGGAAGGGCAACCAGATCGGCATGAAGGACATGGAGGAGGCAGTCGTCCGCGTCCTCGAGGGCCCGCAGCGCCGCGGCCGGGTCCTGACCGCGGACGAGCGCCTCCGCGCCGCCTACCACGAGATCGGCCACATCGTCGTCGCCGCGACCCTCGGTCGCCACGAGGACATCCACCGCGTGACCGTCCTCGCCCGTGGCCGCACCGTGGCCGCCGCCACCTTCGGCGACACCGAGGCGACGCTGCAGACCCGCAGCAGCCTGCACAACCAGCTGGTCGCCACCCTCGGCGGTGTCGCTGCCGAGGACCTGGTCCTCGGCGAGGGCTCCACAGGCGCCGAGCAGGACATCGAGCACGCCACCGACCTGGCCCGCGACATGGTGACCAGATACGGCATGAGCGACGAGGTCGGCCCGGTCCGCTTCCAGGTCAAGGCCGGAGAGGGCTTCCTCGGTGACGACTCCCAGCTCGTCGAGCTGTCCGACGACACGCGTCGCGAGGTCGAGGGTGCGGTCCGCAAGCTCATCGAGGACGCCCGCGACGAAGCCAAGGCCATCCTGCGCGCGCACCGCCGCGAGCTGGACGCCCTCGCCGCCCGCCTCGACGCCGAAGAGACCCTCGAGGGACAGATCCTCGAGGAGGCACTCGCGCCCCTCATGAAGGCCATCGCCACTCCCCCGGCGAGCGCCAGCACGTCGGGCCGGCCCGCCCCCCGCCGTACCGCCACCGCCGTGGCGAAGGCCGCGACGACCGCCACCAAGCCGGCGACGAAGCCGGCCAACAAGGCGACGGCCGCGGGGCGGAGCTCCACCACCACCCGCAAGACGACGAGGAAGTAACCGTGCGCCGACCTCGCCTGAGGTCAGCGCTGCTCGTCGCGGCTGTCCTCTCTGCGGGCATCCCGACGATCGCGCTGGCACAAGCGCCCGCGCTGCACTGCGGGGCGAACCTGCACGGCTCGTGGGAGACGATCCACATCGACTCCTTCAAGCCCGTGCAGTCGCTGAACTCCCCCGACAGCGTCTCGGCGTGGACGGTCGACGAGACCCGCCCGCAGGACCTGGCGGCCACCAACGGCGTCCGCGTCCAGACCACGAGCGACCACGGCTGCGACTGGGCCGACTCGCTCGTGCTCAAGGTCGCACCGGGCAGCGGCCAGTCGTTCGCGGGCGCGCAGGCCAAGATCGTGTCGCTCGCCCTGCTCGGCAGCACGCACGTCGCTGCTGTCGAGGAGGGCACCGGCGCGGCCAGCCGACCGCACATCATGGTCGGCACCGGCAGCGGCTGGACCACCGCCGACAGTGGCCTGCCCGCGCAGGGCGCGCCCAAGCTGCTGCGCGCGGCCAACGACGGACGCACGCTCTATCTCACCATCAGCCCGACCGGGAGCAGCGGCGGCGGCACCAGCGGCGGGACCACCGGTCTCCCCGGGCTCCCCACCACAGGTGGCGGGGTCGGCAACCCGGCCGGCCTGCTCTACGCGAGCACCGACCGCGGCCACACCTGGTCGCTGCGCACCACGGCCAACGAGCTGCCCTCCGGTGCGGCCGGCTTCACCGCGCTCGACGTGGACTCAACGGACAGCAACCGCCTCTACGGCATCCTCAACGGGCGCCTCGAGGTGTCGGCGAACGGCGGCGGGACGTTCACGGCCCCGCTCGGCAACAACGACCTCACCGCCCTCACGGCGATGGGACCCCTGACGGTCGCGGCATTCAGCGCGTCGGGCCGGATGTACTACAGCGGCAACGCGGGCGGCAGCTTCACGAACTTCGCCGCGCCCGGCGGGGTCACGTCGGTCGGCTACCGCGATGGTGACAACACGCTCATGATCGAGCGCAACGGCCTGCTGCAGCGCCTCACGCCGTTCACGCACAACATCGTCGACACGCCCGCCGGCTCGCAGCCGCGGGTTGGGTCGCTCACGGGCGATCGCGGCAGCCAGTCGAGCTTCCACGCGCTGTCCGGTCACAGCCTGCTGCGCTATGTCGACCCGGTGGCCCCTGGCACGACGATCCCGCCGATCGCCGTCGGCGACACGTCGGTGCCCCCGCCGGTCCCGGGCACGGTCGTCCCCGCGGCGCAGAGCGTCACGCTGCGGGTCGGCAGCACGGCAACGGTGCCGTTCCGGCTCGACCTGCCGAAGAACCCGACTCCCCTCGACCTGTATTTCCTCGTCGACGCGTCCGGCTCGATGAGCGACTACATCCAGAGCCTCAAGGCAAACATCAACCGGATCGTCGGCTCCCTGACGTTCCAGCACGTCGACCTCAAGGTCGGGGTGGCCACCCTCGGCTCGGGCGAGCACGCCGGCAAACAGCCCTACCCGGAGGCCTACGTCTACCCGACGCAGCCCAAGCGGCCCTACCACAAGCCGGTGATCTACCGCCGGATCCGCGCCGTCGGCCAGACCGGTGCTGAGCTGCAGGCGGCCGTCAACGCCATCACGATCCAGAGCGACGACATCCCGCCGACCGTGGGCGGTGGTGGCCGGGAGGGCCAGCTGCTGGCGCTGCGCCAGCTCGTCAGGGGCGACGGCATCCACACCTGGGCAGAGGACCAGGTCAAGTCCGGGACCTGGCTCGACGTACCGCCCGGCCAGAACGCCGGGTTCCGGGGCAGTCCGGCCGTGCGCAAGATCGTCATCATGGCCACCGACGAGGCGTTCGCCGACCCCTACCCGCAGAAAACCACCCCCGCCGGCGCCCTCGACTTCAGTGCTGCCCTCGGTGCGCTCAACGACAAGCACGTACAGGTCATCGGCCTCTCCGCGGGCAGTCTCGACTCCCTGGCCGACCTGCGGCACGTCGCCAGTGGGACCCACAGCGTGGCCCCGCCGGGTGGGGTCTACTGCGGCATCGACCCGAACACCGACCTGCCAGAACGGATCGCTCCTGGTCAGCCGTTGGTGTGCAGCAGCGGCAACCACTTCGACGACGCCATCATCCGGCTGCTCGCCAGCCTGGTGGACCGCCAGTCGGTCACGCTGGTGCCGCTGGCGAAGAGCCCGATTCTGGGCTCTGCGCAGGGCAGCGCGCTCGTGGGCCTCAACGTGAAGAAGCCCAACGCGGCGCCGTTCACGGTCAACGTCAGCTGCGTCGACGTGAAGCCCGGCCGCTACGGCGGCGACATCGCGGCGGTGCTCCGCGGGACCAAGGTGGGCCAGGCACACGTCAACGTGACGTGCGTGAAAGCCGACGCCGCTGTGCCGCCCCAGCCGATCCCCGCGGTGAACCCGCCGGCTCCCCCGGCCCCGCAGCCTGCCGCTCCCGCGGTGCCCCCGCTCGCTCCCCCGGCACCTGCGGTCCAGCCGCAGGTGCAGATCCAGACCCAGGTGCAGGTCAACCCGATGACGGCCGGCGCGATCCAGGAGCGGCAGGAGTTGCAGCTGGCGCTGGCCCTCAACGGGACGCTGAAGCAGGACGACCCGGCCTTCAACGCGGGGACCCAGCTGGCCATGGTCGACCGGCGCAAGCGCGAGGCGGTGCAGGCCGGCTACGTACTGGCGGTCGCCATGACCGCGTGTGCCGGCCTGGGCCTGGCGCGGCTGCGGGCCAAGCCCGAGCCACGGGTCCGGCGGGCATCCTGACCTCGACGTCACTGTTGTGTGAGGTGACACTTCACCGGTGTGTCACACGCCGGGCTGGTGTGGGTTCATCTCCTAGCCTCAGTAGGTGACTGACGCTGGGCGGGTCTACGGGGGGCGGTCAGAGCACGAGCGGCGCTCCGACCGTCGTACCCGCCTGATCGACGCCGGGCTCGAGCTGTTCGGGACCGACGGCTGGCAGGCGACGACGATCGAGCGGCTGTGCTCCTCGGCGGGGGTGGCGACCCGCTCGTTCTATGAGGAGTTCGCCGGCCGCGAGGCACTGTTGGGCGCCGTCTACGAGCACGTCATGAACGGCGTGCTGACGAGTGTGATCCCGATGGTGCAGGCCTCCGAGGGCAGGCTGGAGGAGCGCATCCGGCTGGGGCTCGGCGGCTACGTCGGATACCTGACCGAGGACCCCCGCCGCGCCAAGGTCGCCCACCGTGAGATCCGGGTCGCCGGGGTCCTCGAGAACGACCGGCACGCGATGGTGCTCCGGTTCGCCGACGTCATCGCCACTGAGGCCATGCCCGAGGGCGGCGCTGCCGGGCGGGTGCTCGCCCTGGCCCTCGCCGGAGCCGTCAGCGAGGTGCTCGTGGACTGGGTCGCCCATGCCGAGCCGCGGCCCAGCACGGCGCCCATCGTGGACGCCCTCGTGCGGCTCTATGTGGCGGCGGTCGCACCCGTCGACGCTTAGCGGGCGCATGGGACGGGGTAGGACGAACGGGACGCCCGACGATCAGGAAGACTCCTTCTCGTGCCCCCCCTCGCTCGACCTTGGCCCGGATCGCCGTACCCGCTCGGCGCGACCTACGACGGGAGCGGCACCAACTTCGCCGTGTTCAGCGAGATCGCGGAGTCGGTGGAGCTCTGCCTGTTCGACGACGACGGCACCGAGAGCCGGGTGCCGCTGCGCGAGCGGGACCACCTCGTGTGGCACGGGTACCTGCCAGGGATCGGCCCAGGGCAGCGCTACGGCTACCGGGTGCACGGGCCCTTCGAGCCGGAGCACGGGCACCGCTGCAACCCCTCGAAGCTGCTGCTCGACCCCTACGCGAAGCAGGTGGAGGGCGAGGTCGACTGGGACCAGGCCTGCTTCTCCTACAACTGGGACGACGAGAGCTTCAACGACGACGACTCCGCGCCGCACATGCCGAAGTGCGTCGTCATCAGCCCGTACTTCGACTGGGACAACGACCGGCACCCGCGGACGCCGTACAACGAGACCGTCATCTACGAAGCGCACGTCAAGGGCCTGACCAAGACGCACCCCGGCATCCCGGAGGAGATCCGCGGCAGCTACGCGGCCGTCGCCCACCCCGTGATGATCGAGCACTACAAGAAGGTCGGGATCACCGCCATCGAGCTGATGCCGGTGCACCAGTTCGTGCACGACAGCCACCTGGTCGAGCAGGGCAGGCGCAACTACTGGGGCTACAACACCATCGGGTTCCTGGCCCCGCACAACGACTACGCGTCGACGCCGACGCCCGTGCAGGAGTTCAAGGCGATGGTGAAGGCGCTGCACGCCGAGGGGCTCGAGGTGATCCTCGACGTGGTCTACAACCACACGGCCGAGGGCAACCACCTCGGGCCCACCCTGTCGTTCCGCGGCATCGACAACGCCGCCTACTACCGCCTGGTCGAGGGCGACGACCAGCACTACTACGACACCACCGGCACCGGGAACACGCTGCTCATGCGGCACCCGCACGTGCTGCAGCTCATCATGGACAGCCTGCGCTACTGGGTCATCGAGATGCACGTCGACGGGTTCCGGTTCGACCTCGCGTCCTCTCTGGCACGGCAGTTCCACGAGGTCGACCGGTTGTCGGCGTTCTTCGACCTGGTGCAGCAGGATCCGGTGATCAGCCAGGTGAAGCTGATCGCGGAGCCGTGGGACGTGGGCGAGGGCGGCTACAACGTCGGCGGCTTCCCGCCGCTGTGGACCGAATGGAACGGCAAGTACCGCGACACCGTGCGCGACTTCTGGCGCGGCGAGGAGTCGACGCTCGCCGAGCTCGCCGAACGGCTCACGGGATCGGCTGACCTCTACGAGCAGGATGGCCGCCGACCGTTCGCGAGCATCAACTTCGTCACCGCGCACGACGGGTTCACCCTGCACGACCTCGTCAGCTACAACGACAAGCACAACGAAGCCAACGGCGAGGGCGGCAACGACGGCGAGTCCCACAACCGCTCGTGGAACTCCGGCGTCGAGGGCGACACCGACGACCTGGACATCATCGCGCTGCGCGAGCAGCAGAAGCGCAACCTGCTCACCACGATGTTCCTGAGCCAGGGCGTGCCGATGCTGCTGCACGGCGACGAGCTCGGTCGCACCCAGCAGGGCAACAACAACGTCTACGCGCAGGACTCCGCGCTGGCCTGGATCGACTGGGAGCGGGCCCGCGACTTCGAAGTCCTCACGGACTTCACCGCAAGGCTGGCCGCCCTGCGTCGTGACCATCCGGTGTTCCGGCGGCGGCGCTTCTTCCACGGGCGCCCGGTGCGCGGGTCGATGGAGGACATCGCGTGGTACACCCCCTCCGGCGAAGAGATGTCCGACGAGGACTGGGACGCGGGCTATGCGCGGTCACTGGCCGTGTTCCTCAACGGCGACGCGATCCGCGAGCCGGACGCACGTGGCGAGCCGGTCACGGACGACCAGTTCTGGCTGCTCCTCAACGGTCACCACGAGGACCTGCCGTTCGTGCTCCCCGACGTGGCAGGTGACCGCTGGGACATCACCCTCGACACGTCCGCGCCGCTGCTCGACGAGGTCGAGGACCGGGTCGTCAAGACCGGTGAGCCCTTCGACGTGCCGGCCCGGTCGGTGCTTCTCCTGCGCAAGGTCTTCTGAGTGATCAGGTCCACCTACCGGCTGCAGCTCACCCCGTCGTTCCGCTTCGACGACGCAGCCGCGGTGGTCCCCTACCTCGCCCGGCTCGGCATCACGCACCTCTACTGCAGTCCGTGGCTCGCCTCGGCAAGCGGGTCCCAGCACGGCTACGACGTCGTGGACCACAGCCGGGTCGACGACGAGCTCGGCGGTCCTGACGCGTTGGCGAGGCTGCACCAGGCCTGTCAGGAGCACGGCCTCGGCATCGTGCTCGACATCGTGCCCAACCACATGACCATCGCTGCACCGGAGGACCGCAACGCCCAGTGGTGGTCGGTGCTCCGGGACGGCCAGGCCTCGCCGTACAAGGACTGGTTCGACGTCGACTGGAGCCGCAAGCTGCTCGCCCCGGTGCTCGGCGGCCCGCTCGCCGACGTGGTGGACTCGCTCACGTTGAGCGCGGACACGGTCACCTACTACGAACACGTCTTTCCTTTGGCCCCAGGCACTCTCGTGCCGGGTGACGTGCTCGGGACGCTCGATCGGCAGCACTACCGGATCGCCGACTGGCACACCGCGACCGAGGAGAGCACCCACCGCCGGTTCTTCGACGTCACCACCCTCGCGGGGCTGCGGGTGGAGGACCCGGCCGTGTTCGACGCCACCCACGCGCTGATCCTGCAACAGGTCGCCGACGGCATCGTCGACGGGCTGCGGGTCGACCACCCGGACGGCCTGGCCGACCCGGCGGGATACCTGGCGCGGCTGCGGGAGCAGACCGGGGGGCTGTGGGTGGTCGCCGAGAAGATCCTCGAGCACGGCGAGGAGCTGCCGCGCTGGAAGTGCTCCGGCACGACCGGCTACGACGCCCTCAACCTCGTGACCGGGCTGTTCGTCGACCCCGCCGGTGAGCAGCCGCTCACCTCGCTCTGGGAGTCGCTGACCGGCGACACCTCGGCATGGGACGAGGTGGTCGAGGCCTCGAAGCGGCAGGTGCTGAACCAGGTGCTGTCCGCCGAGGTCGAGCGGCTCGTCGACCTCGCCAAGCCGCTGTGCGACGCCGCGCACCTCGACATCACCCGGCGCGGGCTGCGCGAGGCGCTGGTCGAGGTGCTGGTGGCCTTCGACGTCTACCGTGCCTACCTGCCCGAGCGGGCGGCGACCGTGCGATGGGCCGGCGAGACCGCCGCGGCGCGGCTCCCCCACCGCGCCCGCGAGATCGCGGTGCTGGTCGACCTGGTGCTGCGGCCCGGGGAGCTCGCCACCCGGTTCCAGCAGACCTGCGGCCCAGCCATGGCCAAGGGCGTCGAGGACACCGCGTTCTACCGCTACCTACCACTGCTCGCCCTCAACGAGGTCGGCGGCGACCCGGGGCACTGGGGCACGGCCGTCGAGGACTTCCACGAGCACTGCGCGCGGATGCTCGCGCAGTGGCCGGACACCATGACCACCCTGTCGACGCATGACACGAAGCGGTCCGAGGACGTCCGCGCCCGCCTCGTACTGCTCTCGCAGCACCCGGTCGAGTGGGGCGAGGCGGTGACCCAGTGGACGGCCTGGCTTCCCCGCCGACTCGACCCGCCCACCGAGCAGCTCGTCTGGCAGACGCTGGTGGGCGCCTGGCCGATCGACGCCGACAGGGCCGTCGCCTACGTCGAGAAGGCGACGCACGAGGCCAAGGCGCGGACCTCCTGGCTGGAGCCGGACAGCGGGTACGACGAGGCAGCTGCCGGCTACGTGCGCGCACTGCTGGCCGACGCCCACCTGGTCGGTGAGATCTCCGCGTTCGTCGAGCGGCTCGCGGCGCCCTGGCGCAGCACGGTGCTGGCACAGAAGCTCGTGCAGCTGACGATGCCCGGCGTGGCCGACACCTACCAGGGCTGCGAGCTGGTCGACCTCTCGCTGGTCGACCCGGACAACCGACGGCCGGTCGACTACGCCCGCCGGGTCGCCCTGCTCGACGCCCCGGACGGGTCGCTGGACAGCGACAAGCTGCGCCTCGTGCACGCCGCGCTGGCGGTGCGGGAGCGGCTCGACGGCTACGAGCCGTTGGAGGCAGGACCCACGACCCTGGCCTACCGCCGTGGACCGGTCGCTGTCGCCGTACCCCTTCGTGGCGGAGCCGCCGAGCTGGAGCTCGACGGCTACGACGACGTCCTCCCCGACCTCCCCGTACGCCTGTACCTCCTGCGAGGCTGACGGCATGAACCTCTTCCGCGTGTGGGCACCGCACGCGTCCTCCGTCACGATCTCGGACGGCACGGCGATGTTCCGTGACGGCGAGTGGTGGGCCGGCAGCGCCGCCCTGGACGACTACGGCTTCAGCATCGACGGCGGGCCGGTCCGGCCTGACCCGCGCAGCCCGTGGCAGCCGCAGGGAGTGCATGGCCTCTCGCGCTGCTATGACCATGACGCCTTCGCCTGGACCGACCAGCGCTGGCACGGTGTCCCGCTCGCGGGCGCCGTGCTCTACGAACTGCACGTCGGCACGTTCACCGCCGAGGGCACGTTCGATGCAGCGATCGGCAGGCTCGACCACCTCGTCGACGTCGGCGTGAGCGCGGTCGAACTGCTGCCCTGCAACGCCTTCGACGGCCGGTGGGGCTGGGGGTACGACGGTGTAGCGCTGTTCGCCGTTTTCGAGCCCTACGGCGGTCCCGACGGCCTGAAGAGGTTCGTGGATGCGGCACACGCGAAGGGGGTCGGCGTCGTCATGGACGTCGTCTACAACCACCTCGGGCCGGCCGGGAACTACCTGCCGGAGTTCGGCCCCTACTTCACCGACGACCACCAGACCCCCTGGGGCCCCGCGGTGGACCTGCGGCGACCCGAGGTGCGGCGGTTCTTCCTCGACAACGCGCTCATGTGGCTGCGCGACTA
>JAWWOJ010000369.1:0-6074 GCA_033851885.1 Frankiales bacterium
GCCGCGGCCATGGAGACCTGGGAGAGCGGTACGCCGTTCCGCGACACCCTCACCGCGCAGGCCAAGCAGGCGGGCAAGGAGCTCGACGAGGCCCGCCTCGACGAGGTGTGCCGTCCGGAGCGCTACCTCGAACGGCTGGCCCCGGTCTTCGAGCGGCTGGCCGCGCTGACGTGAGGCTCCCGCTGGTCCACTCCGGCAAGGTACGGGACCTCTACGCGGTCGGTGATGACCAGCTGCTGCTCGTCGCAAGCGACCGGATGTCGGCCTTCGACGTCATCCTCCCGACGCCGATCCCGGACAAGGGCGCTGTGCTCACCGGGCTGTCGCTGTGGTGGTTCGAGCAGCTCGCCGACCTGGTCCCGAATCACGTGCTGTCGTCAGACATGCGGGCGCTCGGCTACCCGGAGGTGCAGGGTCGTGCGGTCCTCGTCCGGAGGCTCGAGATGGTGGCCGTCGAGTGCGTCGCCCGGGGCTACCTCACAGGGGGCGGCCTCAAGGACTACCAAGCCACCGGGGTCGTGAGCGGTGTAGCCCTCCCGCCGGGGCTGGTCGATGGGTCACAGCTGCCCGAGCCCGTCTTCACGCCCACATCGAAGGCCCCGGTCGGCGAGCACGACCTGCCGCTGACGTTCGACGAGGTCGCTGCACAGGTCGGCAAGGAGCTCGCAGACGAGCTCCGTGACGTGACCCTGCGGGTCTACCGCCGGGGGACCGAGATCGCAGAGCAGGCGGGCATCGTGCTCGCCGACACCAAGGTCGAGCTCGGGCTGCTGGACGGCAGCCTGGTCCTCGGCGACGAGGTGCTCACCCCGGACTCCTCGCGGTTCTGGCCGCTCGAGACCTGGTCGCCGGGCGGGCCGCAGCCGTCCTACGACAAGCAGTACGTCCGCGACTGGCTCACGACCTCGGGCTGGGACAAGACGCCGCCCGGCCCGGAGCTGCCGGAGGAGGTGGTGGACAAGACCCGCGCCAAGTACGTCGAGGCCTACGAACGCCTGACGGGCTCGTCCTTCGACAGCTACCTGCGCGCCTGAGCCCCGCGCCGACCTCCTCTCCAACGATCTTCGTCACCTTGCGCTCTCAACCGGCCTGACCACAGCAATTCGGCGTACGTCGTCCGCTGTGGATGACCCGCAGTACGACCTCGGCGCGCGCGACATGCTGCGGCCGTGCAGATCGAGGTCCTCCGCTGGCGGGAGTTGTGTGCTGTCGCAGGCACGCCGGCGAAGGCGCGCACGCTGCTCAAGGACGGCGTCTACCGCCGGGTCGTCCATGACGCGTATGTCCTGGCCGACGTGCCGGACGACGCCACAACGCGGTGCGCTGCCTTGCGATCCGTTCTCCCGGACGATGTGCTCCTCAGCGGCTGGTCGGCGCTGTGGGCCAGCGGCCTCAACGTGCTGCCGCGGGACCCGAACAAGGTCGACCTTCTCGACATCACTATCGGGCGCGGCCGTCACCTGGAGCCGCGCCCCGGGATCCGCTCGCACTCGGCCTGGGTCCCCGACGAGGAGCTCTGCGAGATCAACGGCCTGCTGGTGGTTTCAGCGGCACGGGCGTTCGTGGACGTGGCTCGCGCCGAAGGGGTCATCGAGGGCGTGGCGTGCGGGGACGCTGCGCTGCGCGCCGGCCTCACGACGGTCGGGCGCATCCAGGAGTCCGTCGACCGTGCCGGCGGCCTGCGGTGGGTGGTGCGCGCACGCGAGGCCGTCCCGCACCTGGACGCGCGTAGCGAATCGCTGATGGAGAGCCGGCTGCGTGTCGATCTCGTCCTCACCGGGGGGCCACGGATGCAGGCTCAGGTCGACCTGTACGACGACGGCATGGTCCATCGCGGGCGGGCAGACCTCTACCTGCGTGGCGTCGTCTTCGAGTACGACGGGCGGGAGTCCCGGCTCGAACGAGCCAAGTTCACCGGGGACCGCAGCCGGGGTAACGACATCGCCGACCTCGAGGTCGAGGTGCGGCGCTTCACGGGCGCGCTGTTCTACAAGACGACGCCGTACGAGCGCCTCGGGATCCTGTATCGCGCGCTGGAGATCGCCGCGCAGCGGTTACGGCCCCGGCTGCGGTTCGGGCCGGACACCTTGCGATCTCCCAGAGGAAGGCCGCTGCCCACCCGGGCCGAGCGCAAGGACAAGGCCGCTTAGCTGGTCGGTGCGGCCGACCGGACGGTGAAGTCCTCGATGACCGGGTTCGCGAGCAGGGTGTCGGCGATCTTGGTGGCCATCTCGAGTGCTGCGTCCGCATCGTCGGCCTCGAGCGAGAGCTCGACGTGCCGGCCGATCCTCAGGTCGGCCGGAGGTGGGTAGCCGAGGTTCGGCAGGGCGTTGGCCACCGCCTGGCCCTGCGGGTCCAGGATCTCCGGCTTGAGCATGACGTCGACGAGGATCTTGTGCACGGCCACGGCACCACCCTACCGAGCGGATCGCGGGCTGAGACCGCACGGAGAGGGGGTAAACCTGCGATCTCGGCGGGTACGCAAGCCGGCATGGAAGTGACGCTCACGCTGGCGCTGCCGCAGGACCACCTGTCCGTGCCGCTGGCGCGGCGCATCCTCAGCAGGTCCCTCAACAGCCTCGGCATCGACCGCGACGCGGTCTCCGACATCGAGCTCGCCCTCACCGAGGCCTGCACCAACGTGCTGGATCACGCCCGTGGGGACGACGACTACGTGGTCTCCGCGGGGATCGACGGCCGGATGTGCGTGATCGAGGTGATCGACCGGGGCACCGGGTTCGACGGGTCGCTGCACGGCCTCGCCGACGCCGCGCACTCGGCCGAGGAGGGCCGCGGAGTGCAGCTGATGCGGGCCCTCATGGACCACCTCGAGTTCCAGAGCCGTCCCATCACCGGCACAGTGGTGCACCTCGAGAAGCGCCTCACCTGGCCCGCCGACTCGCCCATCGCGCGGCTCGATCCGGAGGTCGCCACCCCCCGGTAGGCTTGCCCAAGTGAAGATAGGCGTCGTCACCTTCCCGGGCTCCCTCGACGATCGCGACGCCCAGCGCGCCGCCCGCTACGCCGGGGCGGAGGCCGTCCCGCTGTGGCACGCCGACGCTGACCTGCACGGCGTCGACGCGGTCGTCCTGCCCGGCGGGTTCTCCTACGGCGACTACCTCCGCTGCGGCGCCATCGCCCGCTTCGCGAAGGTCATGGACACCCTCGTCGAGCAAGCCCACAACGGGCTACCCGTCCTCGGCATCTGCAACGGCTTCCAGGTGCTCTGCGAGAGCCACCTGCTCCCCGGCGCGCTGACGCGCAATCAGCACCTGCACTTCATCCACCGTGATCAGCCGCTGCGGATCGCGAACAACCGCACCGCCTGGACCACCGCGTACGACGAGGGGCAGGTCATCACGGTCCCCGTCAAGAACGGCGAGGGCCGCTATGTCGCGGACCCGGCGACGCTCGATGCGCTCGAGGCCAACGGCCAGGTCATCGCCTACTACCAGGGCAACCCCAACGGCTCGATGCGCGACATCGCCGGCATCACCAACGAACGAGGCAACGTCGTCGGGATCATGCCGCACCCGGAGCATGCCATCGAGGACCTCTGCGGCCCGGGCACCGACGGCCTGGGCTTCTTCACCTCGATCGTGAAGGCGCTCGTCTCATGATGGACACGGTCAAGAACGCGCAGGCGACACCCGACGAGGAGATGCCCTACGCCGACCTCGGGCTCAGGGAAGAGGAGTACGCCAGCATCCGCGAGCTCCTCGGCCGGCGGCCCACGGCAGCCGAGCTCGCAATGTATTCGATCATGTGGAGCGAGCACTGTTCCTACAAGAGCAGCAAGGTCCACCTGAAGCAGTTCTCCAGCATTCCCAAGGGAAATCGGATGCTGGTCGGCATGGGCGAGAACGCCGGCGTCGTCGATGTCGGGGAGGGCTTGGCCGTGACGTTCAAGGTCGAGTCGCACAACCACCCCTCCTACGTCGAGCCCTACCAGGGCGCTGCCACGGGCATCGGCGGCATCGTCCGCGACATCCTCACGATGGGCGCGCGACCGGTCCTCGTCATGGACCCGCTGCGCTTCGGCGACGCCGACCACCCCGACACCTTGCGCGTCCTGCCGGGGATCGTCGCCGGCATCGGCGGCTACGGAAACTGCCTCGGCCTGCCCAACGTCGGCGGCGAGGTCGTCTTCGACCCGACCTACCAGGGCAACCCGCTCGTCAATGCGCTCTGCCTCGGCGTGATGCCGACCGACCGCATCCAGCTGTCGGCCGCCCGCGGCGTCGGCAACGTGGTGGTGCTGCTCGGTGCCAAGACCGGCCGCGACGGCATCGGCGGCGTCTCCGTCCTCGCCTCCGCGACCTTCGAGGCGGATGGCCCGGCCAACCGGCCCGCTGTCCAGGTCGGCGACCCCTTCACCGAGAAGCTCCTCATCGAGGCCTGCCTCGAGATCTTCGACGCGAAGCTCGTCGAGGGCATCCAGGACCTCGGCGGTGCCGGTCTCACCTGTGCGCTCACCGAGACGAGCGCCGCCGGCAAGTCCGGCATGGTCGCCCACCTCGACCGGGTGCCGCTCCGCGAGGCGACGATGGACCCGACCGAGATCCTCGCGAGCGAGTCGCAGGAGCGGATGCTGGCGATCGTCACGCCGGACAACCTCCCGAAGGTGCTCGCCATCGCCGAGAAGTGGGGCGTGATCGCGACGGCGATCGGTGAGGTCGTCGAGGGCGACCGGCTGCAGATCCTGTGGCACGGCGAGGCCGTCGTCGACGTCGTGCCCGGTTCGCTGGCGGACGACGGCCCGGTCTACCACCGGCCGATGCAGCGCCCCGCCGACCTGGATTCCCTTCAGTCCCAGGCACTTCCGGCCTACCCGGAGGCGACCACGGAGCTGCTCCTGCAGATGGTCGCCAGCCCCAACCTGTGCAGCCGGCGCTGGGTCGTCGAGCAGTACGACCGGATCGTGATGGGCAACTCCGTGCTGGCGTGGCCCGAGGATGCCGGGGTCGTACGCCTGTCGGAGGAGACCGGTCTCGGCATCGCGCTGGCGACCGACGGCAACGGTCGCTATACGCGCCTGGACCCGTTCGCCGGTGCGCAGCTGGCGCTCGCCGAGGCCTACCGCAACGTGGCCGCCACCGGTGCCGTCCCGATCGCCGTCACCGACTGCCTCAACTTCGGCAGCCCGGAGGATCCCGAGGTCATGTGGCAGTTCGCCGAGGCGACCCGTGGCCTGGCCGAGGCCTGCGCCTACCTCGAGACCCCGGTCACCGGCGGCAACGTGAGCTTCTACAACTCCACGGCTGGGACGCCGATCAACCCGACGCCGGTCGTCGGGGTCCTGGGACTGTTCGACGACGTCGCGCGCCGCACCCCGATGGGCTTCCAGGAGGAGGGCGCGACGCTGCTCCTCCTCGGCGACACCGCCGACGAGCTCGGCGGGTCGGAGTGGGCCTGGGCGATGCACCGGCACCTCGGCGGTCGTCCTCCACGGGTCGATCTGGCTCGCGAGAAGCTGCTGGCAGAGGTGCTCATCGCCGGCTCGCGTGACGGCATGCTCGACAGCGCGCACGACCTCTCCGACGGGGGTCTTGCGCAGGCGCTCGTCGAGAGCTGCCTCGACAAGGGGATCGGCGCCCGCGTCGTGCTGCCCGCGGGGCTGTCTCCCTTCGTACAGCTGTTCAGCGAGTCCGCCGGCCGGGCGCTGGTGTCGGTCCCGCGGTCGGAGGAGCTCCGGTTCACCGAGATGTGCAGCGCCCGTGGCCTGCCGTGCACGCGCATCGGCGTCACCGACGGGACCGCGCTCGCCGTGCAGGACGTGCTGACCGTGGGGCTCGACGAGCTCCGGATCGCCTACGAGGCAACCCTTCCCGCCCTGTTCGGCTGACCCGTAGGAAGTGGGTGAGGGCGCGGTGGCGGCGTCGTATGGCGAGGTGCGGGACGCGCTCGCGCGGCAGCTCGAGGTGTTCGTCGGCGGGCTGGAGCCGCTGGACCCGGCCGGGCCGACGGATTGCGAAGGCTGGACGGTCGCGGACCTCGACACCCACATGGCGGGCAACCTGCAGGGCCTCGCGGCCGTCGAGCAGCGCCGGACCGACCGGCCGGCCGGGGGTGGC
>JAWWOJ010000379.1:0-5145 GCA_033851885.1 Frankiales bacterium
CGCAGCCAAGAAGCCCCCGGCCAAGAAGGCCCCAGCCAAGAAGGCCCCGGTCAAGACGCCCGCAGCCAAGAAGGCCCCGGTCAAGAGGGCGCCCGTCAAGAAGACCCCAGCCAAGGCGCCCGCCCGGCCGCATCGCGTCCTGCGGGTCGTGCCCGACCCCCTGCCCTCGACGGTCAAGGCCGGCGGCAAGCGGGCCAGCGTGCCCGCGTGGGCGGACGTCTTGCTCGGTACGACGCCCGGGGCGGACCGCTGAACAAGCTCGCTGCCCTGCTCCTCGTCGGTGTGGCGCTGCTCGCCGGGTGCACGGCCCAGCAGAAGCGACCACCCGGCCCGCCCTCGCTGCAGCCGCTGAACCTTGCCGTCACGGGCGTCACCACGGCCCGCAGCGCGCTGCTCGACGCGGTCGACGCGACCCAGGCGGGGGCGCGGGCCCTCGACGCCACCGACGCGATCTGCGCCCACGGCCACGGCGTCTCGGCCCGCACCAGCCAGCGCGAAGGCGCCAGTGCTGTCGACCGCGCCGGGAGTGCGGTGCGCAACCTGCCGACCCTCGTCGCGAACTACGGCGCGTCCCTGACCGCACTGGGCAAGGCGCGTACGGCGGTGACCGGCGCACCCGTTCAGGCACTGGCACAGGTCGTCACCGCCGGCCGGACGGAGGCCGCGGCGGTCTTGGCCTTCGAGCGGGTCGTCGCCAGTGCCTGGCAGCAGTACCTCTCGCTCGACGGGCAGGAGCGGCTCTGGATCAAGCGTGCCGTGACGCCGTGGTATCGCACCGACAAGGAGGGCGCCGACGCCTACGCGGTGCTGGTCAGTCCGGGCCGGCGGTTCCTCGGCATCGCGCGCACCCAGCTGGCGCAGGCGTCGGAGGCGGTGCGCGGGCCGATGGAGGCGACCTCGGCGAGCTTCGCCGCGGCCGACCGGGCGCTCTCAGGTCTCCGCGCCCCGGGATGACGTCCTAGTGTCGTCCGGGTGAGGTCCGGCGAGCGCGCGGTGGCGGCGGCCATCGTCGTACAGCTCCTGGTTGCCGTACCAGCGACCGTCACGCTGGGACCGCAGCACCAGCAGCGGCGCGACGTCACCGTCAGCCGGGCGGACGCAGTCCGCGCCACCGACACCAGCCGTACGCAGGCCATCCGGGTGCTGCTGGGCCGGCGGGCCGGCGCGGTGGTGAAGCGGGACAAGAAGACGTTCCTGGCCGACCTCGACCCGACGCAGCACGCCTTCGTCGCCCAGCAGGCGGCGGTGTTCGATCGGCTGACGGTGCTGCGCTTCAGCGGTTGGCGCTACGAGCTCGACCCTGACCGGCAGCGCGCGCACACCCCATCGCTCGACGCGCTTCGCGGCACGTGGTGGTCGCCCAACGTCGTGCTGCGCTACTCACTCGCCGGCTATGACCGGACGCCCACCGAGGAGCCGCAGGGACTGACGTTCGTGCAGCGCGGCTCCCGCTGGTACCTCGCCGCGGACGCCGACTTCGCACGGACCGGGCACCCCACGCAGCGCGACATGTGGGATGTCGGTGCCGTCCGCGTCACGACGGGACCGTCCTGCCTCGTGCTGTCGCACCCGGCGGGTGCCGGCATGGCTGCGCTGGCGCTGACGGAGTGCGAGGCGGCGGTCCCGCGGGTGACGGCGGTGTGGGGGACCGGCTGGCTGCGCAAGGTCGTCCTGGTCGTGCCCGACACCGCCACCGAGCTCCAGCGGCTGGTCACCGACGTCGGCGACGTCTCCAACGTCGCAGCGGTCGCCACGGCCGAGCTGATCGACCCCGGCACCGGCTACCACCCGGTGGGGGACCGGGTCGTGATCAACCCGAAGAACTTCAAGGACCTCGGGTCCCTCGGGCGCCGGATCGTGCTGACCCACGAGGTCACCCATGTGGCGACGCGAGCCGTCACCGGGCCGTACGAGCCGACCTGGTTCGTCGAGGGGATCGCCGACTACGTCGGCTTTCTGCACACCGACATCCCGCTGTCGCTGAGTGCTCTCGAGCTGCGCAAGGCGATGCGCGCGGGGCACGTCCCGACCGCGCTGCCCACCGACGACGTCTTCACCGGCGGCCGGGCCGACCTGGCCGCGAGCTATGAGCAGAGCTGGCTCGCGGTGACGCTGCTCGTGAAGACCTACGGGCTCGCCAGGGTGCTGAGGCTCTACAAGGACATCGGCACCAGTCAGAGCACGGCTGCCGTCGAGGTCGCGTTCGACGAGGACCTGCACACGACGGTCGCGGCGTTCACCCACCGCTGGGCCGCGAGCCTGAAGCGCCAGCTGCTGTGAGGGCTGCCTGGCTCGTGCTCGGCGCGTGCGTGCTCGGGGTCGTCGTCACGGCGCTGCTGACGGTGCCGTTCCCGGTGCTCCAGGGCGCTCATCCGCACGTCGACATCCTGCGTGACTTCACACGTTCCGAGATCGCCCGCGAGCAGGCCTATCACTCAGCGGTACGCCCACCGGCGTACCTGTCGTTGGCTGTTTCCCTTGTCGTTGCTGGGTTTCTGGGCCTGACGCGGTGGGGTGGCCGGCTGGTCGCGGGGGTTCCAGGGCACTGGACGCTGAAGGTGCTGCTGGGCGTCGCGCTGGTGTTTGCGATCGGTCAGCTCGTCACGCTGCCGTTCGACGTGCAGACCGAGCGGGTGCTGCGTCGCTATGGACTGTCGACGCAAAACTGGACGGGCTGGACCGACGACCTGCTCCGCGGGCTCGGCATCAAGGTCGTGACGACGTCCGTCGTCCTGCTGATGCTGCTGGCGCTGGCGCGACGGTGGCCGACGACCTGGTGGGTGCCGGGGGCCGTGGTCGCCGCGGTGTTCACCCTGGTGGGGTCGTTCGCCTATCCCGTCGTCATCGAGCCGGCCTTCAACTCGTTCACCTCACTGCCGGCAGGGCAGCTGCGCAGCGACCTGCTGGCCCTCGCGACAAAGGACCACGTGAAGGTCAGCGACGTGCTCGTTGCCGACGCCTCGAAGCGGACGACGGCCTTGAACGCCTATGTCAGCGGCTTCGGGTCGACGCGCAGGATCGTCGTCTACGACACGCTGCTCCGTGACGCCTCCGACCAGGAGGTCGAGCTCGTCGTCGCCCACGAGCTCGGGCACGCAAAGCGCAACGACGTGCTGCACGGCACCATCATGGGCGCGTTCGGTGCGGCGGCCGGCATCATCGTCGTCTTCCTGCTGCTGTCGTCGTCGGGAGTGCTGGGTCGGGTCGGTGCAAAGGGACCTGGCGACGTGCGCGTCGTGCCGTTCGTGCTGCTGCTCGGCGCGGCCGCACCGCTGCTGCTCGCGCCGCTGACCAACCTGGTCTCGCGGCACATCGAGGCGCGGGCCGACCTGCACGCTCTGGACCTCACGCACGACGTGCCGACCTATATCGCGTCCGAGCACAAGCTCGCGACCACCAACCTGTCCGACCTCGACCCGAACCCGGTCGTCTACACGCTGTTCTTCACGCACCCCAGCGACCCCGAGCGGATCGCGCTGGCCCGGGAGTGGGAGCGACTGCACCAGTGAGGACGCTGGTCGTGACGAACGACTTCCCGCCGCGGCCTGGGGGGATCCAGTCCTATGTCCACTCGCTGGCGGTGCGGCAGCCGGCGGGCGAGGTCGTGGTCTATGCCTCGTCCTGGAAGGGGGCCGCCGAGTTCGACGCCGCCCAACCCTTCCTGGTGGTGCGGGCCGACACGTCGGTGCTGCTGCCCACGCGCGGGGTGCTGCGGCAGGCCCGGGCGGTCGCGGCGGCCGAGGGCTGCGACCGCGTGTGGTTTGGGGCCGCCGCGCCGCTGGGGCTGCTCGCCCGCGGGCTCGGTCTGCCGGCCGTGGCCGCGACGCACGGGCACGAGCTGGCCTGGGCGCGGCTGCCGGCGCTGCGCCAAGTGCTCACCAAGGTGGGGCGCGACGTGGACGCCGTCACGGCCCTCGGCGACTACACGCGGTCGCGGCTCGAGCGGGTGATGCTGGCGCCCTTCACCAACCTCCCACCCGGCGTCGACGCCGACGTGTTCCGTCCAGGGTCGGGGGGTGCCGAGGTGCGGGCCCGGCTCGGGCTGAGTGACCGGCCGCTCGTCGGATGCGTCTCGCGGTTGGTCCCGCGCAAGGGCCAGGACGTGCTGATCCGGGCCTTGCCGGCCGTGCGCAAACGGGTCCCCGGCGCGGCGTTGCTCCTCGTCGGAGGTGGCCCGCAGGCCCCGCGGCTGCGGGAGCTCGCCGCCTCACTCGGCGTCGCGGAGGACGTCGTCCTGACGGGTTCGGTCCCGTGGGAGGAGCTCCCTGCCCATCACGACGCCGCGGACGTCTTTGCCATGCCCTGCCGGTCCCGTTTCGGCGGGCTCGAGGTGGAGGGGCTCGGCATCGTCTTCCTCGAGGCCTCCGCCACCGGCAAGCCCGTCGTCGCCGGCCGGTCGGGCGGCTCACCGGACGCGGTCCGGCACGGCGAGACCGGGTACGTCGTCGACGGGACGTCGGTCGATGAGGTCGCCGATCGCGTGGCCTCGCTGCTGGAGGACCCGGTCACGGCACAGGCGATGGGCGCGGCGGGACGGGCCTGGGTCGAGCAGGAGTGGCAGTGGGACGCGCTCGCTGCCCGGCTGCGGGAGCTCCTCGTCAGCCTGCCCTGAGTTGGTCAGGACGTGTTGGCACAACGACTGGCGCCTCGTTGCGCCGCTCGCTCGACGGACACGGTGAACCCACAGATGCCGATCGGCTGCGCGTCGTGTGAACCCGCGCGGTTATCCTGGCGGAGTGACCGAACTACGGGTGAGCGTCTCTGACGAGGTCGCCCACCGCCTCGCCGCCGAAGCGGCCGAACGGGGCAGCTCAGCCGAAGACCTGGCCGCTGAGCTGCTGACCGCGCACGTTCCGGTGACGCCAAAGGGCCGGCGGTTCGGGTTCATCGGTATCGGGCACAGCGGCCGGCACGACCTGTCCGAGCGCGTCGAAGAGTTCCTCGCCGCCGACTTCGACCGGTGATCATCCTCGACACCGGCGTATTGATCGCCGCTGTCGACGCCGACGACCAGCACCACGAGCCGTGTGCGCGGCTGCTCCGCGAGAGCGACGAGCGGTTCGTCGTTCCGGCTGGTGTCGTCGTCGAGGTGTGCTGGATGCTCGGGCGGCGCGTCTCGGTGGACGCGGAGGCAGAGTTCCTGCG
>JAWWOJ010000482.1:0-3695 GCA_033851885.1 Frankiales bacterium
GCCCGCGCCGCCGGTCGCCGCAGCACCCGCGGCACCTCCCCCGCCGCCACCCGCTCCCGCCCCCGCCCCCGTCGCCGCCCCTCCGGCCCCCGCTCCGGTCCCCACTCCCGTCGCCGCTCCCGTCGCCGCTGCTCCGGCGGCTCCGACGGGTGGCGGTGAGGGCGCGTACGTCACGCCGCTCGTCAGGAAGCTCGCCGCCGAACACGGCGTCGACCTGACGACCCTGCAGGGCACCGGCGTCGGCGGCCGGATCCGCAAGCAGGACGTCCTCGACGCCGCCGACCAGGGCCAGGGCACCCCCGCTCCGGCCGCCCCAGTGCAAACCGCTCCCGCGGCCCAAGCCGCACCCGCGGCCCAAGCCGCACCCGCCGCCCAAGCCGCCCCCGCGGCCCCCGCAGCCCTCGCGCCCGCCACCGCCCCCGCCCCCGCTGCCATCGCGCCCGCCCCCACAGCCGCTGCCGCCCTGCGTGGCCGCACCGAGCCGCTGTCCCGGCTGCGCAAGGTCATCGCCACGCGCATGGTCGAGTCGCTGCAGGTCAGCGCGCAGCTGACCACGGTGCTCGAGGCCGACGTGACGGCGATCGCCAAGCTGCGCGACGCCGCGAAGGCCGACTTCGAGGCCCGCGAAGGCACCAAGCTGACCTTCCTGCCGTTCTTCAGCCTGGCCGCGATCGAGGCGCTCAAGGCGCACCCGATGGTCAACGCCTCGATCGACCAGGACGCGGGCACCGTGACCTACCACGAGGACATCAACCTCGGGATCGCCGTCGACACCGAGCGCGGACTGCTGGTGCCGGTCATCCAGGGCGCCGGTGACCTCAACCTCTCGGGCCTGGCCCGCAAGATCGCAGACCTGGCCGAACGGACCCGAGGCAACGCGGTCACCCCGGACGAGCTCGGCGGCGGCACCTTCACGGTGACCAACACCGGCAGCCGCGGTGCGCTGTTCGACACCCCGATCATCAACCAGCCGCAGGTCGGCATCCTCGGCACCGGCGCGGTTGTGAAGCGGCCTGTCGTCATCAAGGACGACGACCTCGGCGAGGTCGTCGCCGTGCGGTCGATGGTCTACCTGGCCCTGACCTACGACCACCGCATCGTCGACGGTGCCGACGCCGCCCGCTTCCTGTCCACCATGAAGGAGCGGCTGGAGACCGGCGACTTCGCCGCGGAGCTCGGGCGCTAGCGACGTGGACCACCTCGCCCTCCTCGAGGACGAGACCACGGCCATGGTCGGCATCCTGCGCGACCTCGACCTGGCCGCCCCGGTGCGGAGCTGTCCCGGCTGGACCGTGGCCGACCTCGTCGCGCACCTGACCGGCATCCACCGATGGGTGGTCGGCGCCCTCGACAACACCGGCCCACCGCCGTACGACGAGGAGCCCCAACCCGACCCCGTCGGCGACTACGAGCGGCACGCGACCGCGATGGTCGAGAAGCTGCGCGGGCTCGCCCCGGACGCGCCGGCGTGGACGTTCGACCGGCACAACCAGACCGCAGGTTTCTGGCGCCGGCGGCAGCTGCACGAGGTCGCCGTGCACCGCTGGGACGTGCAGCCGTACCCCCTCGAGTCGGCGATCGCGGCGGACGGCATCGATGAGGTCCTCGACTTCTTCCTGCCTCGCCAGCTCGGCCTGGGCCGCACCGAGGTACCCGAAGGAACGCTGCGCCTGATCAGCCCCGAGCGGGCCTGGGCGTTCGGCGACGGCCGTCCGCTGCAGACGGCGCAAGGCACCGCGAGCGACCTGGTACTCGGCCTGTGGGGCAGGGTCGAGCTCGACCTCGGCGCGTGGGGCCACGTCAAGCTCACCCCCTGACATGCTGCGGAGGATGAGGACATGAAGGTCGGGATCACCGGGGCATCAGGCTTCCTCGGTACGGCGGTCCAGCCGACGCTGCGCGCGGCCGGCCACGAGGTCGTGCGCTTCGTACGGAGCAACCCGACGGGGACCGACCGTCTCTGGGACGCCCGGACCCTGGCGCCCGATGCGGTGGGCGACCTGCAGGCGGTGGTGCACCTGAGCGGCGCCGGCGTCGGTGACAAGCGGTGGTCGTCGTCGTACAGGAAGCAGATCATCGACAGCCGGGTGGACAGCACCCGCGCCGTCGCGGCCGCGGTCGCCCGGGCCGGGGTGCCCGTGCTGCTCAGCGCGAGCGGGATCGGCTACTACGGGCCGCATGGCGACGAGGTGCTGGACGAGACCGCGGCGGCGGGCAGCTCGTATCTCGCCGACGTCTGCGTGCAGTGGGAGCGGGCCACCGCGGCCGCCGAGTCGGGGGCGCGCGTCGTGCACCTGCGCACCGGCATCGTGCAGGCGCGCACCGGTGGGGCGCTCGCGCAGCAGCTGCCGATCTTCAGGGCAGGGTTCGGCGCACCGCTGGGCACCGGCCGGCAGTGGGTGTCCTGGATCAGCCTGCGCGACCAACTTGCCGCGATCGTCCACCTGCTCACCGCCGACGTGACCGGACCCGTGAACCTGGTGTCGCCGCACCCCGTGACCAACCGCGAGTACACGAAGGCCCTGGGCGCGGCCGTGCACCGGCCGACGTTGCCGATCCCGGTGCCCGCCGCGGTCCTGCGGCTCGGGCTCGGCGCGTTCGCGGGCGAGATCGTGAGCGGTCAGCGAGTGCTGCCCGCGGTGCTGGAGAAGAGCGGCTTCGCCTTCGCCGACGCCGAGCTCGGGTCAGCGCTGACCAGCGCCCTCGCGGACTGACGGACGGATGTCGTCGACCCGCCAGCCAGACCTGGTACGGAGCAGCACCATGACGACCTGCTGGACCGGACTCGCGGTGTGCCGCTCGAGCACCCGGCCGCGCGCGTCGACCAGCGCGTAGGCCGACAGCGCTTCGCGAACCGCCAGCTCGACCCGGTCGGGCGTCGTCGTGGTGGGTGCGGCGGCGAGGACCTGATGGCCGAGTCCGCGGGCCGTCGCGTGCCGGGCTCGCAACTCCGCGACCGCGGCGACGTCGTCCTGCAGGAGCTCGCTGCCGTGCTCGTAGACCTGCGCGAGGGTCGCCGGATCGGCGGCCCGGAACGCCGCCGCGCGGGTCCGGTCGAGATCGGTCACCACCTGGACCCAGTCGATGTGGACCTGGCCCACGCTCGCCGTGGCCGGGGCGGAGCGGGCTCCCCACGTCCAGCCGACACCGATCACGGCGAGCAGCGCCGTCACCGCCGCGGCCGTGACGATCAAGGGCTTCGGGATCGTGCGCGGCAGCTGCCGGGGGGCGGGTGCCGGCAGCGCAACCGGCTCAGGCAGCCCGGTCAGAGGGGTGGCCGGGCAGCTGCTGAGCAGCAGCGCGGCCAGGTCGGTCGCGGACGGGCGCGCCAGCGGGTCGGGGTCGAGAGCCTTGCGCAGCGCGTCGGCCAGCGGGCGCGGGGTGGTCGCCGGCAGCTCCTGCTCATGCCCCGGGTCGGCGCCGGTCAGCATCCGGTGCCCGAGCGCGCCGAGGGCCCAGACATCGGCAGTCGCACCCAGCACACCGGTCGGGTCGAGGCTGTCCTCCGGGTCGTGGAGCGGATCGAGGCCGAGACCGTCGAGCAGCGGCATGCCGTCGGCGCTGAGCAGCACCCGGCTGGCCCGCAGTCGGCGGTGCCGCAGGTCGTGCGCGTGCGCCAGCCCCAACGCCTCGGCCAGCGGTGCGAGCACCGTCACGACCTCGCCCGGGGTCAACGTGCCGCGAGCCGCGAGCAG
>JAWWOJ010000423.1:0-4346 GCA_033851885.1 Frankiales bacterium
CCACGGAGAAGCAGGCCGCCACGTGGGACGACCTGCCCGCGGACATCAAGAACACCTACGACAAGCTCGGCATCCCGGAGGCCGAGAAGCAGCGCCTCGTCTCCGGTGTCGCGGCGCAGTACGAGTCAGAGGTCGTCTACCACCAGATCCGCGAGGACCTCGAGCAGCAGGGCGTGCTCTTCCTCGACACCGACACCGCGCTGCGCGAGCACGAGGAGCTGTTCCGCGAGTACTTCGGCTCGGTCATCCCGGTCGGCGACAACAAGTTCGCGGCGCTCAACACGGCCGTGTGGTCCGGCGGCTCCTTCATCTACGTCCCGCCGGGTGTGAAGGTCGACATCCCGCTGCAGGCCTATTTCCGCATCAACACCGAGAACATGGGCCAGTTCGAGCGGACCCTGATCATCGCGGACGAGGGCTCCTCGGTGCACTACGTCGAGGGCTGCACAGCGCCGATCTACAGCTCGGACAGCCTGCACTCGGCGGTCGTCGAGATCATCGTGAAGAAGGACGCCCACGTCCGCTACACGACGATCCAGAACTGGTCCAACAACGTCTACAACCTCGTGACCAAGCGCACGGCGGTGCACGCGGGTGGACGCATGGAGTGGATCGACGGCAACATCGGCTCCAAGGTCACGATGAAGTACCCCGCCTGCTTCCTGCTCGGCGAGGGTGCCTCCGGCGAGACCCTGTCGATCGCGTTCGCGGGCGAGGGCCAGCACCAGGACGCCGGCGCCAAGATGGTGCACGCCGCGCCGCACACCACCTCCAACATCGTGAGCAAGTCGGTCGCGCGCGGTGGCGGTCGCACGTCCTACCGCGGCCTGATCCAGGTGCAGGAGGGCGCCGTCGGCAGCAAGTCCAACGTCGTCTGCGACGCACTGCTCGTCGACAGCATCAGCCGCTCCGACACCTACCCCTATGTCGACGTCCGCGAGGACGACGTGTCGCTCGGCCACGAGGCCACGGTGTCCAAGGTCGGCGAGGACCAGATGTTCTACCTGATGTCGCGCGGCATCGAGGAGAGCGAGGCCATGGCGATGGTCGTGCGCGGGTTCGTCGAGCCCATCGCGCGCGAGCTGCCCATGGAGTACGCCCTCGAGCTCAACCGGCTGATCGAGCTGCAGATGGAGGGTTCCGTTGGCTAGCCCGCCGCTGGCGGAAGGCAAGTTCGCGCGCCAGCTGTCGCGCGACCCCGACGCCTTTCCGGCCATCACGGGCCGCGAGGAGGAGTGGCGCTTCACCCCGCTGTACCGGCTGCGCGGCCTGCACGACGGCACCGCAGTCGTCGACGGCACGATCACAGTGACCGGCGAGTTCGAGACGATCGGCCCCGACCACCCGCTGGTCGGGACGGCGCTGGTGCCTGCCGACCGGCCTGCTGCCCTCGCGATGCGCGACTTCAAGGAGGGCCAGCTCGTCACCGTCGACGGCGAGCTGGATGAGCCGATCACCTTGCGCATCAAGGGCACCGGCGAGAGCTCGTACGGCCACGTCGTCATCGATGCCAAGCCGTTCAGCAAGGCAGTCGTGGTGCTCGACCACACCGGCACCGGCACGCATGTGGGCGCCGTCGAGGTGCTCGTCGGCGACTCCGCCGACATCACGCTCGTCAGCATTCAGGACTGGGACGACGCGGCCGTGCACCTGTCCGCTCAGGCCGCGCGGCTCGGTCGCGACGCACGCTTCAAGAGCGTCGTCGTCACCTTGGGCGGCAACCTGGTACGCCTCAATCCCACCGTCTCCTACGGAGGTCCCGGCGGCGATGCCGAGCTGCTCGGGCTCGCCTTCGCGGACGCCGGGCAGCATCTCGAGCACCGGCTCCTTGTCGAGCACACCGCACCCAGTTGCAAGAGCCGCGTCACCTACAAGGCAGCGGCGCAGGGTGTGGAGGCGCACACGGTCTGGATCGGTGACGTCGTCATCCGCAAGGAGGCGACCGGCACCGACACCTACGAGCTCAACCGCAACCTGCTGCTCAGCGACGAGGCGCGTGCCGACTCCGTGCCCAACCTCGAGATCGAGACCGGCGAGATCGCCGGCGCCGGCCATGCCTCCGCCACCGGGCGCTTCGACGACAACCAGCTCTTCTACCTGCAGTCCCGCGGCATCCCCGCGGACGAGGCCCGCCGGATGGTCGTGCGCGGCTTCTTCCACGAGATCGTGCGCCAGATCGGGATCCCCGACCTCGAGGAGCGGCTCGACGCCGCCCTCGACAGCGAGCTGACAGCCTGATGCGTGCCTGTGCCCTCAACGAGATCCCGGAGGAGGCCGCCCTCCGGGTCGTTCTCGATGGCATCCCGATCTGCGTGGCCCGCAGCCAGGGCGAGGTCTTCGCGATCTCGGACATCTGCTCGCACGCCGATGTCTCGCTGTCGGAGGGCGACGTGGAGGACGGCACCGTCGAGTGCTGGCTGCACGGGTCGCGCTTCGACCTCCGCACCGGGCAGCCGACGAGCCTCCCGGCCGTGAAGCCCGTTGCCACCTACCCCGTCGTCGTCGAAGGCGACGACGTCTTCGTCAAGTTGGAGAAGTAGTGACCACCCTCGAGATCCACGACCTTTCCGTCAGCGTCGAGGACAAGGCCATCCTCACCGGCGTCAACCTGACCATCCGGTCGGGGGAGACGCACGCGATCATGGGCCCCAACGGCTCGGGCAAGTCGACGCTGGCCTATAGCCTGGCCGGCCACCCGAAGTACACCGTCACCGGCGGCACCGTGACCCTCGACGGTCAGGACGTGCTCAGCATGTCGGTCGACGAGCGAGCGCGGGCCGGCATGTTCCTGGCCATGCAGTACCCCGTCGAGGTACCCGGCGTGACGGTTTCCAACGTCCTGCGCACGGCGGCCACCGCCGTCCGCGGCGAGGCGCCGGCTCTGCGGCACTGGGTGAAGGAGCAGAAGGCGGCGATGGCCGCCCTCGACATGGACCCCGCCTTCGCGAGCCGCAACGTCAACGAGGGCTTCTCGGGTGGCGAGAAGAAGCGCCACGAGATCCTGCAGCTCGAGCTGCTCAAGCCGAAGATCGCGATCCTCGACGAGACCGACTCCGGCCTCGACGTCGACGCGCTCCGCGTGGTCTCCGAGGGCGTCAACCGCGTCCGGGCCACCGGCGAGACCGGCACCCTGCTCATCACGCACTACACGCGGATCCTGCGCTACATCCAGCCTGACTTCGTGCACGTCTTCGTCGGCGGCAAGATCGTCGAGGAGGGTGGCAAGGAGCTTGCTGACGAGCTCGAGGCCAACGGGTACGCGCGCTTCACCCCGGCGGCGGTCTGATCATGGGCTTCGACGTCGAGGCGGTCCGCAAGGACTTCCCGGTGCTGTCCAAGGAGGTGCACGGGCATCCGCTCGTGTTCCTGGACAGCGCTGCCTCGTCCCAGAAGCCGCGCCAGGTCCTCGAGGCCGAGCGGGTCTTCGTCGAGGAGCACTACGCCAACGTGCACCGTGGCGTGCACACGCTGTCGCAGGAGGCCACCGACGCCTACGAGGCGGCGCGGTCGACGGTTGCCGACTTCATCGGCGGTGCCCACGACGAGGTGGTCTTCACGAAGAACGTCACCGAGTCGGTCAACCTCGTCGCCTACGCCCTCGGCAACCCCGGCTCGCCGGTGCCGCTCGGCCCGGGAGACGAGATCGCGGTCACCGAGATGGAGCACCACTCCAACCTCGTGCCGTGGCAGCTGCTCGCCGAGCGCACCGGCGCGACATTGCGCTGGCTCGGGCTCACCGACGAGGGCCGGCTCGACCTGAGCGACCTCGATGCGGTCGTCAACGAGCGCACCAAGCTGTTCGCCTTCACGCAGGTCTCCAACCTGCTCGGCACCGAGAACGACGTGGCGACCCTCGTCGCCCGCGCCAAGGAGGTCGGGGCGCTGACCCTCGTCGACGGCGCGCAGGCCGTCCCGCACCAGCCCGTCGACGTACGCGCCCTGGACGTCGACTTCTATGCGTTCACCGGCCACAAGATGCTGGCCCCGTCCGGCGTCGGGGTGCTCTGGGGACGCGATCTCGACGCACTCCCGCCGTTCATGGGCGGTGGCTCGATGATCGAGACCGTCCAGATGACCGGTTCGACCTACGCGCCTGCTCCCGAGCGGTTCGAGGCGGGTACGCCCGTCATCAGCCAGGCCGTGGCGCTCGCGGCGGCGTGCGACTATCTCGACGCGCTCGGCCTCGACAACATCAAGGCGCACGAGATCGCCTTGACCGCAAGGCTTCTCGACGGCATCCGCGGGTTGCGCGGCGTCTCGGTGCTCGGTCCTGACACGACCGAGATGCGGGGGAGCGCCGTCTCCTTCGTCGTCGAGGGCGTGCACCCACACGACGTCGGCCAGTC
>JAWWOJ010000453.1:0-2882 GCA_033851885.1 Frankiales bacterium
AAGACCTGCGAACCGGCGGGGAACACGCGGGTCTCCGCGGCAGCCTCCAGTGCCGCGACGGCCGCCGGGCTGATGGCGAGCAGGAGGTCCTGCTCCGCGAACGCGACGAGCCCGTCCGGCGGTCCGTCCGCGAAGCCGGCGGCGCGCAGCAGCGAGTCCTCGCACCACTGCAGCGCGGTGTCCGGATCCGTCTGGGCGGTGTCGCACACCGTCGCGACGGAGTTCACCGCGCGACGGAGCGTCGTCGCGCGGGGGTAGACGAGGACGGTCATCGCACCGTCGCCACGCAGCTCGGCGAGCAGGCTCGTCAGCAGGGTGACCGACGCCTTGTCGACCTGACGCACGCGGCTGAGGTCGAAGACGTGCCAGTCGGGGCGGGTGGGGTCGTCGACGACTGCGCGGACCAGGCGTTCGGCGGTCGTCACGTCGAGGCCGTCAGGCAGGCCGTGCACGGCGATGCGGTGGCCCTCGGCGTCGAGCACCTCCCGCTCGACGGCGCGGCGCACCCGCTTGGAGCGCAGGGTGCCGCCGCGGCCGCTCCGGATGGTGCCGATGGCACCCGCGCTGGGACCTCCGAACAGATGCATGCCCAGCCGGGAGGAGAGCCCTTCGCAGAAGGCGATGGCGCGGACGCTGTTCCCGCGCTCGTCGAGCAGCGGGCTGTGCGCGCCGATGCCGATCCGCCCGGGGTGCACGGCGGAGATGCCACCGCTGACACCGCTCTTCGCCGGGAGGCCGACGCGGAACAGCCACTCGCCGGCGAAGTCGTACATGCCGCAGGTCGCCATGACCGTGAGGACCCGGCTGACCACCTCGGGATCGACGACGCGGACGCGGGTGACCGGGTTGACGCCGCCGTTCGCGAGGGTCGCCGCCATGACGGCGAGGTCGCAGGCCGTGACCTCGACGGCACACTGCCGGAAGTACGCGGCGAGGATCCGCTCGACGTCACCGGGCAGCGCGCCCACCGACGCCAGCAGGTAGGCGATGGCCCGGTTGCGGTCACCTGTCTCCCGCTCGGAGGCGTACACCTGTTCGTCGACGCTGAGCTGTCGCCCGGCGAACGCGGACAGCCCGTCGAGGACGCTCGCGAAGCCGGTCTCCGTGGAGTCGTCGGCGACCATCGACGTCGTCAGGATGGCGCCGGCGTTGACCATCGGGTTGAACGGTCGGCCCTGCGCGTCGACGCTGATCGTGTTGAACGCGTTGCCCGTCGGCTCCGCGCCGATGCGGCCCAGGACCGTTTCGACACCGTGGGCCGCGAGTGCGAGGGCATACACGTAGGGCTTGGACACCGACTGGATGGTGAAGGGGACGATGTCGCCTGCCGAGTAGGTGCGACCGTCGAGGGTCGTGACCGCGACGCCGAACGTGGACGGATCTGCGAGCGCCAGCTGCGGGATGTAGGTCGCCAGGTGCCCCTCGGCTCGGGTGCGGGCGTCGGCCCACACCTCGCGCAGCAGACCCTCGACCGGTCCCGTCCGGCGTACCCCGGGCGCCTCCTGTGGCGGCGTCACGTCGACGGCCGCGGTCGCCGACGTGACGCTCATGACGCGCAGCGAAGCAGAGCCGGGTTGCCGCTGCGTTGCCGATCGCGACATCTCCGGCGAACCTCGCCGAACACCCCGGAGCCCTGCCGGGGTGTGCGTCGGCCGTGGCCGGTGCGCAAGCCGGATGTATGCGGACAAGCCGCGTGCCTCCGACCGGAGCGGTGCTGGTGAGCCCCCAGGAACCTCGTCCGCGGCGTCGTCGGGTGTGCCAAGGTCGGCTCGGGTGAAGGCCCGTCGGCACCACGGAGGCGGACATGCGCGTCGATTTCTGCGGGGTACGCGGGTCGACGCCTGCGTCCGGACAGGAGTTCCTCCGCTACGGCGGACACACCTCGTGCCTCGCGCTGTCGCATGACGGTCAGCGACCGACCCTGGTCCTCGACGGTGGCACCGGGCTGCGGCGGGTGACAGCGCTGCTGGAGGGGCTTCCCTACGACGGCAGCATCCTGCTCAGCCACCTGCACTGGGACCACGTTCATGGCTTGCCGTTCTTCGCGGGTGGTGGCCTTGCGGGCGCGAGGGTGGACGTCTGGCTGCCCTCGGAAGGTGACCCCCTGGACACGTTGGCCCGGGGCATGTCGCCACCGCATTTCCCGGTCGGACCGGAGCAGCTCGGGCCGGGCTGGACCTTCTCGGCGCTCGCCGAGGGGCGCTTCAGCAGCGAGGGGTTCGAGGTGCTCGCCCTGGAGATCCCGCACAAGGGCGGCCGCACGTTCGGGTTCCGCGTCAGCGACGCGACAGGGGCGGTGGCCTACCTGCCCGACCATGCCCCTCTCGAGCTCGGGCCTGGCGAGCAGGGCTGGGGAGCCCTGCACCCGGCCGCGCTCGAGCTGGCGCACGAGGTCGACCTGCTGGTGCACGACGCGCAGTTCGTCGCCGCCGAGTACCCCGGCGTCGGCTACCTCGGGCATGCTGCGGTGGAGTACGCCGTCGCACTGGGGGAGCGGTCCGGGGCCGGCCGCGTCGCCCTGTTCCACCACGCGCCCGCTCGTACCGACGATCAGATCGACGCGATCGTGGCCCAGCTGGGCGGGTCCGGAGTGTTCGCCGCTGCGGAGGACGCGACCGTGGTCCTCGGGTCCGATCACACCGGCTTCCGTCACGGGCTCGGAGCCTGATGTTTGAACGGGGTCGTCATGCGGTCACCGCCAGTACGTCTGGCTGCTCGTCGAGGTGCTCCTCGCCGTGTGCCTGGCTGACGCGCAACCCGACGACGGCGGCAACGAGCAGGAACGCCCCGCCGAGCAGCAGCGCCCGCTGAAACCCGGCTGTTGCCGCCGCGGGCAGCGACGCGTGGCCCTCGATGAGGTGTGTCGTGCGCGCCGTCGCCAC
>JAWWOJ010000478.1:0-2705 GCA_033851885.1 Frankiales bacterium
AGCATGACGAGGAGCAGGAAGATCGTCGGGAGCGAGTTCTTGACCCCGTAGATGACCTGCCCGAAGTCCGAGGTGAGGACGCTCTTGGGCAGCGAGATGTAGGCCCACGTCGCGTAGTTGATGAGCAGCCCCAGCACGATGGCGCCCACGAAGGTCTTCGGGAGGCTCTTCAACCGGCCGACCATCGCCGCGGCGTAGGCGCTCACCACCAGGAACGTCAGGGTGGTGTAGTCCAGGGTCAGCTGCGGGGCGAGCAGGATGCCGGCGAGTGCCGCCAGCGACGAGCCGAGTGCCCAGGCCAGTCCGCTGAGCAGGTTGGGCCGGGCGCCGTGCAGCGCGAGCAGCTCGCGGTTGTCGACGACGGCACGCATCGCCGTACCGATCCGCGTGCGGTTGAGAAGCACGTACAGGCCGAACGCCACCGCGAGCGCGACACCCATGGTGATGAACTGGTGGGCCGAGACCCGCACGATGCCGAAGGACACCGCGTCGCCGTTGAAGAACTGCTCGATGTTGCGGCCCGCCGGTGGCCAGATCGTCTGGGCGACTCCGATGAGTGCGACCAGCAGTCCCACCGTCACGACGAGCGAGATCGTGACGTCGGCCTGCGTGAGCCTTCGCATCATCACCCGCTCGAGGACGAGGCCCATGGCAGGTGCCGCGATCCCCAACACGAACGGCAGCGCAACCCAGACCGGCCACCCCTGGTTCACGGAGACCTCCCAGTAGAGGAAGGTCATGAACATGCCGACGGCGCCGTGCGCCATGTTGAAGACGTTCGACGTGGCGTAGGTGAGCACCAGGCCGCTCGCCGCGATCGCGTAGGTGGCGCCTACGACGATCCCGATGACGGTGAACGTGACGAAGTTGGTCACGTCGTGGGGTCCTGGCTGGGCACGCTCACTCCGTCTTCATGGCTGAGGTCGCTGTGGTCTGGGTCACAGCGTCTTCTTCATCGTGTGCGTGTTACCTCTCCGTGTCGAGGGTGGTACGCCCGCAATTTCCGGACATTGGGCACCAGAGTCCCGCTCAGAGGGACGTGAAGGCGTCCGCACGGAAGGACTTCGAGCCGTCGCGGTCCCGGAAGTACGGACCGAGCGCGTCCGCGAGCCCGTCGACGCTCCACGTCGGATCGGTCGCGTCGAAGCGCTGCTCGATGCCGGGCGCGCTCGCCAGGACCACCATCGGGCCGTAGGCCACGAAGACCTGGCCGCTGATCGCATCCGCCTCAGGGCTCGCCAGGTAGGCGACCAGCGGGGCGACGTGCTCCACACCAAGCGGGTCGATGCCGCCCTCCGGCGCCTCGCCGAAGACCTGCGCGGTCATGGCCGTCCGGGCCCGCGGGCAGATCGCGTTGGCCCGTACCCCGTAGCGGCCGCACGCCCCTGCCGTGGCCAGGGTGAGGGCGGTGATGCCGGCCTTGGCGGCGGCGTAGTTGGGCTGGCCCGGCGAGCCGAAGAGGAAGGCCTCGGAGCTCGTGTTGATGACGCGGCCGTAGACCTCGCCACCCGTCGCCTTGGCGCGGTCCCGCCAGTGCTGCGTGGCGAACTTCGAGGTGCCGGCGTGGCCCTTGAGATGTACGGCGATGACGGTGTCCCACTCGTCTTCGGTGATGTTGAAGATGGTGCGGTCGCGCAGCACACCGGCGTTGTTCACAAGGATGTCGAGCTGGCCCCACTCGGTGACGGCGGCCTGGACGAGCGACTCGGCAACGCTCCAGCTGCTGACGTCACCCGGAGCGGCGATCGCCCGGCCACCCGCCGCTTGGATCTCGTCGACGACGGCGTGCGCGGCGTCCTTGTCGTAGTCGTTGACGACGACGCCCGCGCCCTGGGCGGCGAGGGCCAGCGCCTCGGCCCGACCCAGGCCGGCGCCGGCGCCGGTGACGAGTGCGGACTTGGCTTCGAGCGAGGTGGACATGCGTTCCTTCTAGACGGGCTCGGCGGCCAGCGTGGCGCCGAGCGAGAGGGACTGGGCGGTCGCGCCACCCAGGGTGAACTCGAGGTACTTGCTCCAGGTGAAGTACCGGTGCAGCTCGTAGTCCATGTCGATACCGACACCGCCGTGCACGTGCTGAGCGGCATGCGCAACCCGGTGGCCGCCTTCAGCAGCCCACCACTTCGCGATCCTGGCCTCGTCGTGCGCGGGCAGGTCCTCGTCGAGCAGCCACACGGCTTGCAGCGTGGTGAGCCGGATGCCCTCGACATCGATGTAGGCGTCGGCGAGGCGGTGCCCGACGGCCTGGAAGGTCGCGACGACGCGACCGAACTGCTCGCGCTGGCTGGTGTAGGCCGCCGACAGCCGCAGCGCCTTGTTGCTGACGCCGAGTGCCGTCGCGGCGATGCCCACCAGCGCGCGGTCGAGCAGCCAGCCCAGCGCCGTCGGGTCGTCCGTGAGCAGCTCGGCTGAGGCCCCGTCGAGGTCGAGCTCACCGACGGGGAGGCCGTGCGTCGTCGTACCCGTCGTGGCTGCCCCCCCGGGGACCAGGAACAGCGCAGTGCCGCTGCCGGTGGCGGCGGGGACGAGCACCGTTGTCGCCTTGTCCAGCAGGGGTACGGCGGACTTGGCACCGGTGAGGGTCCACGCGCCGTCCTGGAGGATGGCCCTGGTCGCCGGCTGGAGCGGGTCCTCCCGGCCGGTCCCGGTGAGGGCTGCGACGACGAGGCCGGTGCCGGCCGCCACGCTGCGCAGCAGCTGGCGCTGCT
>JAWWOJ010000100.1:0-4391 GCA_033851885.1 Frankiales bacterium
CCGGCGATCTCCCTGCCGACGATAGAGCTGCGCGCTCTCGCCCGTGAGGTCGCGCAGCCGCGCGAGCAGGGGAGCGGCGCGGTCGAGCAGGTCGTCGACGCGGGCGGGTGCCAGCCGCGGGCCGAGCTGCCAGCGCCCGTCTCCCTCACGGGCCAGGAACCGATGCACCTCGAGCGCGACGGCCAGTCGATGAGCGGTCGCGCGCGACAGCCCGGTGGCTTCGGTGAGCTGCGCGAGCGAGTGCGCCCCGCCGAGCACGGCGTCGAGGACGACCACCGCTTTGTCGAGGACGCCGACTCCGCTAGTCTGTTTCACATAGCGATACAAGCATCTCAGCATATGAGAAGGCAAACGCAAGGGGAAGGCAAGCCATGGGACGCACGCTGGCGGAGAAGGTCTGGGATCAGCATGTCGTGCGGAGTGCGGCCGGTGAACCCGACCTGCTCTACATCGACATGCACCTCGTCCACGAGGTGACCAGCCCGCAGGCGTTCGACGGCCTCCGGATGGCGGGTCGTCCGGTGCGCCGTCCCGACCTCACGCTGGCGACGGAGGACCATAACGTCCCCACGGATCTGCTGCAGGGCCCCATCGCCGACCCGGTCAGCCGCACCCAGATCGAGACGCTGCGCAAGAACTGCGCCGAGTTCGGCGTCCGCCTGCACCCGATGGGCGACGCCAATCAGGGCATCGTGCACGTCATCGGCCCGCAGCTCGGCATCACCCAGCCGGGCATGACGATCGTCTGCGGTGACAGCCACACCAGCACGCACGGCGCGTTCGGCGCGCTCGCGTTCGGGATCGGCACCAGCGAGGTCGAGCACGTGCTCGCGACGCAGACCCTGCCGTTGCCGCGGCCGAAGACCATGGCCGTCACCGTCGAGGGCTCACTCGCTGACGGCACGACCGCCAAGGACCTCGTGCTTGCGCTCATCGCCCAGGTCGGCACCGGCGGCGGACAGGGGTACGTCGTGGAGTACCGCGGCGAGGCCATCCGCGACCTCTCGATGGAGGGCCGCATGACCGTCTGCAACATGAGCATCGAGTGGGGTGCCCGGGCCGGGATGATCGCGCCCGACCAGACCACCTACGACTACCTGCGGGGCCGCGACCACGCGCCGGCCGACTGGGAAGCAGCAGTCGCCGCTTGGGAGGCGTTGGCCACCGACGAGGACGCGGTCTTCGACAAGGAGGTCGTGCTCGACGCGGCCGCGATCACGCCGTTCGTCACCTGGGGCACCAACCCCGCTCAGGGCGTGCCGCTCGGCGGCACGGTCCCCGACCCCGCGGCCCTGCCCGCCGGCAACCTGCGCGACGCCTCCGAGCGGGCCCTCGACTACATGGGCCTCGCCGCCGGCACCCCGATGCGCGACATCGCCATCGACACGGTCTTCCTCGGGTCCTGCACCAACGGCCGCATGGAGGACTTCCGGGCCGCGGCGAAGATCCTCCAAGGGCGGAAGGTCGCCGACGGCACCCGGATGCTCGTCGTCCCCGGGTCGATGCTGGTCAAGCTGCAGGCCGAGGCCGAAGGGCTCGACAAGGTCTTCACCGACGCCGGCGCGGACTGGCGCAGTGCGGGTTGCTCGATGTGCCTCGGCATGAACCCGGACACCTTGAAGCCGGGGGAGCGCAGCGCCTCCACCAGCAACCGCAACTTCGAAGGCCGTCAGGGCCGCGGTGGGCGCACCCACCTCGTCAGTCCCGAGGTGGCGGCCGCGACTGCCGTCGTCGGGCGCCTGGCCTCCCCCTCCGACCTGACCGCCCTGGAGGCCTGACATGGAGCCGTTCACGACCCACACCGGCACTGCAGTGCCGCTGCGCCGCAGCGACGTCGACACCGACCAGATCATCCCCAGTGACTGGCTGAAGCGCGTCGAGCGCACCGGCTTCGGCAAAGGCCTGTTCAGCGAGTGGCGCGAGGACCCGTCGTTCGTCCTCAACGCCCCCGAGCGGCAGGGTGCGACGGTCCTGGTCGCCGGGGAGAACTTCGGCACCGGGAGCTCCCGCGAGCATGCCGTCTGGGCCCTCACCGACTACGGGTTCCGGGCCGTCATCAGCCCGCGCTTCGCTGACATCTTCCGGGGCAACTCGCTCAAGGGCGGACTGCTGCCCGTGGAGCTCCCAGCCGACGTGGTCGCCCAGCTGCAGGACCTCGTCGAGGACGATCCCACGACGCCGATCACCGTTGATCTGGAGGCGCGCGAGGTGCGCGCGCCCGGTGTCACGGCGTCGTTTGACCTCGACGACTTCACACGTTGGCGTCTCATGGAAGGCCTCGACGACATCGGTCTGACGCTGCGACACGGCGACGCCATCACTTCTTTCGAGCAGACGCGTCCGACGTGGAAGCCGGTCGCGACGAGCCAGTAGGTCGCACAGCGAACACGCGAGATCCCTTACGTGCCAAGGGGTCTCGGGCTCGATACCTTCGAGCACCGCGGCGAGCTGAGGGCTCCCGTCGAATGACATGCGCTGCGACACAGGCAATCTCACCTTGCGCGGTGGTCGACGTGGGCGCGGCCTGCGCTTACCTTTCTCCGCGAAGGGGCAGAGCGCCTCGTCAGTCCACGGAGGTACATCGCTGTGAACAAGGCCGAGCTGATCGAGGCCATCGCCGACCGCATGGGTGACAAGAGGACGGCGAGTGCTGCCGTCGAGGCTGTCGTCGATGCGGTGACGGCCGCCGTCGCCAAGGGCGAGAAGGTCGCGATCGCGGGCTTCGGCGTCTTCGAGAAGGTGGATCGGGCAGCACGCATCGCGCGCAACCCGGCCACGGGTGCCCAGGTCAAGTTGAAGGCGACCTCGGTACCGAAGTTCCGTCCGGGTCAGGGCTTCAAGGACGTCGTGTCCGGTGCCAAGAAGCTTGCGCCCGTTGCCAAGGCCACCGTTGCCAAGACCGTTGGAAAGGCTGCTCCTGTGACGAAGAAGGCTGCTCCCGCCAAGAAGGCCGCTGCCAAGAAGGCGCCGGCGAAGAAGGCCGCTGCGAAGAAGGCCCCTGCCAAGAAGGCTCCTGCGAAGAAGGCGCCCGCCAAGAAGGCTCCTGCGAAGAAGGCTCCTGCCAAGAAGGCCCCCGCCAAGAAGGCCCCTGCGAAGAAGGCCCCTGCCAAGAAGGCGCCCGCCAAGAAGGCGCCCGCCAAGAAGGCGCCCGCCAAGAAGGCTCCTGCGAAGAAGGCCCCTGCCAAGAAGGCGCCCGCCAAGAAGGCCGCCAAGAAGGCTCCGGCCAAGCGGAAGTAACCAGCGCGATCACGAGGGCCCCGGCTTCGGCCGGGGCCCTCGTCGTGTCCGGGCACAGGTGCTAGGGCAGGTCGATGCGGACCACGATGCCGTCCTCGACGACCAGCTGCACCCGCTGGCCCGACCGCACGAACCGGAAAGCGCTGCCCTGCAGCGATTCCGGAGGCAGCACGACCGTCGTCCCGTCGTCGAGGTAGGCCGACCCGCCCTGGGCCGGATCCCAGGAGCGCACCGTCGCCTGGGTCACCAGATCCCCTCGAGAACCGCTTGCGTGTGCGGCCCGACCCCGAGAGCCACCGCGTGCTCGAGGTCCTCCGGTGTGTCCACGTCCCGCCGCACCGATTCCGGCGCCGGGAGTTCCACCGCTCCCGAGGCCAGGTGCCGCTGGCGAGACGACGGACCATAGGCCGAGTTGAGCGCGACGTCGGGCCCGGCGGCCAGCAGCGTGGTCCCGGTGCCGGCGAGATCGGCGACGAAGCCCCTGCCGTGCAACGGCACTCGGCCTAGGACAGCGGACAGGTCAGGGGCCAGCAGGGATGGCAGGTCCGCGGACAGGGTGGCCACGGCGAGCTGGGGCGTGTCTGCCCGCAGCAGGTCGACCCCGTGCTCCAGCGCTGGGTTGAGCCCGGCGTCGGGGTTGTCCGGCACGACGCGCGCGCCCAGACCGCCGAGCACCTCGGCGGCGAGCCGATCGTCGGTGACGACGAGGACCTGCGCGACGAGCGCTGCCGCCAGCACGACGTCAGCAGCGAACGCGAGTGCGAGCGCCTGCCGGTGCACATCCCCGTAGGACGCCAGCCGCGACTTCGCCAGGGCGAGCCGCTTCACCGGCACCACCACACCCCATTGCACGCTCACGAGCCGAGAGTCTGGCAGGCTCCACCACAGCGACGGCGGACACGAGGAGGCAGGCACGGTGCGACTGGGTCGGATCGGGTTCTGGTACCGGCTGGCGGTGGTGATCCTCAAGCCGCTGATGCTGGTGCTGACGAAGCGACGGTGGCTCGGCTTCGCACACGTGCCGGCGCAGGGAGGCGTGATCCTCGCGGCCAACCACATCTCCTATGTCGACCCCATCGTGCTCGGTGACGCGATCCTGTTCAGCACCGGCAGGCTGCCGCGGTACCTCGCCAAGGCCAGCCTCTTCAAGGGCA
>JAWWOJ010000526.1:0-5537 GCA_033851885.1 Frankiales bacterium
GCCCGGCTGACCGGCCTGGTCGCGCTTGCGCGAGGCGAGGACCCCGAGGCGCACCTGCGGACCGCCGAGCACGAGTTCGCGACCTACGGCGCGCCCTTCTACCTCGCCTGTACGAGGTTCGAGCTCGGGACCTGGCTCCGGGCGCGCGGTCGCGAGCCCGAGGCCGCGCCCCTCCTCGCGCAGGCGCGCGCGGCCTTCGAGGAGCTCGGCGCCACGGCCAAGGTCGCGGCAATGGAGCGGACCCCGGTGACGGTCTAGGTGGAGGCTCCATGACCCAGAGCGGCCGCGCACGGTACCGGGATGCACTGGCGAACCGGGACTACCGGCTCCTCGTGACCTCGTTTGTCGCCGACCAGCTCGGCAGCTGGGCCTACAACGTGGTCCTGATCGCGTACATCTTCGAGCGCACCCACTCGGTGACCTACCTGACCGTCGCCGGCTTCGTCCGCTTCACCCCGGGCTTGGTGCTCTCGCCGTACGCCGGTGTCCTCGCGGACCGCTACGAGCGCACCAACGTGATGCTGGCCGGGGTCCTCGTCGCGTTCGTGACCATGACCGGCCTGACCCTCGTGGTCGTCAACGACGGACCCATCCCGCTGCTCCTCGCGTTCTCCTGCCTGACCGCCTGCGCGTCCACTGTCAACCGGCCGGCGGCGTCGGCGCTCACCCCCGACCTCATCGGGGAGAAGGACCTGGCCGCGGCGAACTCGCTGATGGCCGTCCTCGAGAACCTCATGGTCGTGCTCGGTCCGGCACTGGGCGGGTTGTTCCTGCTGGCCGGCTCGACGGCGATCGGCTTCGAGGCCAATGCCCTGAGCTTTCTCGTCGCCGGACTCGCCATCAGCCGCATCAGGACGAGCAGCCGCGGGGCCATCGATGACGCAGGCGACTCACCGCTGCAGGTCCTGACCAGTGGGGCTCGGGCGCTGGTCGCCCAGCCGGTGGCCCTGACGCTGGTGCTCTTCTGCTGCCTGGACACCGTGGTGTTCGGCGTCAGCACCGTGCTCTACATCCCGATGAGTGAGCGGTTCGGCACCGGCTCGGAGGGCTACAGCTACCTGCTGATCGCCGCTGCTCTGGGCGGCGTGCTCGTCGGCGGGTTGGTCAACCGGCTGTCCGGTACGGGACGGCTCGCGCCCATCATCTTGGGCGGCATGCTGCTGCTCGCGCTGCCCTATGCCGCGACGGTGCTGACCCATGACCGCTACGTCGGCTTCCTGTTGCAGGTCGTCGCCGGCGCGGGCATGGTCATCGTGGACGTCCTGGCCATCACGGCACTGCAGCGCGACGTGCCCAAGGCGGCGCTCGGCCGGGTGTTCGGGGTCTTCGAGTCGCTCATCCCCGGATCGGTCATCGTCGGCAGCCTCATCACGGCCCCCTTGCTGAACACCTACGGGTTGACCACGACCTTGCTCATCATCGGCTTCGGCATCTCCGCCATCTCCCTGCTGGCCCTCCCGCCGGTGCTGCGGGCCGACCGCAGCTCCGCGCTGGTGGCCGCCGCGTTGCGCCCGCGGGTGGCCCTGCTCGAGGTGCTCGACCTGTTCGCCGCCGCCAGCCGACCGGCACTCGAACGGCTCGCCGCGAGCGTCGAGATCGTCGAGCTGCCAGCCGATTCCGTCGTCATCCGGGAAGGCGACGCAGCCGACGCGCTCTGGGTGCTGGTCACCGGCGAGGTGGCGGTCTCGGCCGTCGGCGAGGGCCAGCGATCGCACCGCCTGCGCACCCTCGGACCCCGAAGCTACCTGGGCGAGATCGGCCTGATCCGCAACCTGCCACGCACCGCCACGGTCCGGACTCTGGAGCCCTGCCTGCTGTGGCGCATCCCCGGCGAGGACTTCCTCGCGGCGGTCGAGGCCGGCAGCGCCAGCAGCAGCCTGCTCACCGGCATGTCCTCGCGGCTCGCCCGCTCCCATCCACGCCTCGCGCTCGAGCCGGCCCCCGTACCCGCTCTCACCGCCTGAGCCGGCTGGGCCGACCGCGCCGACTGCGCCGACTGCGCCAGGCACAATGGCCTGATGCAGCTCCCTGTGATGCCGCCGGTCTCCCCGATGCTTGCGAAGTCGGTGCCGGACCTGCCAGCAGGCGACTTCCTGTACGAGCCGAAGTGGGACGGGTTCCGCTGCATCGTGTTTCGCGACGGCGACGAGGTGGAGCTCGGTTCACGTAACGAGCGGCCGCTGACGCGCTACTTCCCCGAGGTGGTCGAGGCGCTGAAGGCGAACCTGCCCGAGCGCTGCGTCGTCGACGGCGAGATCGTCATCATCGCGGGCAAGGGCCTCGACTTCGTGAACCTGCTGCAGCGGATCCACCCGGCAGACAGCCGGGTGCGGATGCTGGCGGAGACGACACCGGCCAGCTTCATCGCCTTCGACCTGCTGGCGCTCGGCGACGACGACCTCACGACGGTGCCGCAGGGCGAGCGGCGGGCACTGCTGGAAGCGGCCCTCGCCAAGGCGTCCGCACCGATCCACCTGACCCCGGTCTCCGAGGACCCGGCCGTCGCGCGTGAGTGGTTCCAGGTGTTCGAGGGCGCCGGTCTCGACGGGGTCATGGCGAAGCCCAAGGCGCAGGTCTACCAGCAGGACAAGCGCGTCATGTTCAAGGTCAAGCACACCCGTACGGCGGACGTCGTCGTCGCCGGCTACCGGCTGCACAAGAGCGGACCGGTCGTCGGGTCCCTCGTCCTCGGGCTGTACGACGACGGCGGCAACCTTCAGCACGTCGGGGTCGCGGCGTCGTTCGCCATGACGCGCCGGGCCGAGCTGATCGACGAGCTGGCGCCGTACAAGACCGACGGCGCGCACCCGTGGGTCGGTGACGTCGTGCCGGAGCGCAACCCCAACCAGTCCGCCGGCTCGCGTTGGAACTCCGGCAAGGACCTGTCCTTCGTGCCGCTGCGCCCTGAGCTGGTCGCCGAGGTCGGCTATGACGCGATGGAGGGGACGCGCTTCCGGCACACCGCGCAGTTCAAGCACTGGCGCCCGGACCGGACGCCCGAGTCCTGCACCTACGAGCAGCTCGAGCGACCCGTGCGCTTCGACGTCACCGAGGTACTCAGCACGTGACCGCAACCCTGGTCACGTCCGACCTCACGGTCGTGCGCGGCTCTCTGCTCGTGCTCTCGAAGGTGTCGCTGACCGTCGCGCCCGGGATGCGGATCGGCGTCGTCGGTCCCAACGGCGTGGGGAAGTCCACGCTGTTGTCCTGCCTGGCAGGCGATCTCGTGCCGGACAGCGGTTCGGTCAGCCTCGCTCCCCCGACCGCCAACGTCGGGCTGCTCCCGCAGGAGCCCGACAGGATCCTCGGCGAGAGCGTGCGGCAGTTCCTCCTGCGCCGTACCGGGGTGACGGCGGCGCAGCATGCCCTCGATGTCGCCACGGACCGGATCGCCGAGGGCGACGGGGAGGGCTACGACGAGGCGCTGCAGCGCTGGCTCGACCTCGGCGGTGCGGATCTCGACAGCCGCGCCGAGGAGGTCTGCGCCGACGTCGGACTGTCCCCTGCGCTGCTGGCGGCGGACATGACGACACTGTCGGGTGGTCAGGCGGCGCGCGCCTCGTTGGCGTCGGTGCTGCTGTCGCGCTTCGACATCTTCCTGCTCGATGAGCCGACCAACGACCTCGACTTCGCCGGCCTGGAGCGACTCGAGCGGTTCGTCGACGAGCTGCAGGCCGGGCTGGTGCTGGTGTCACACGACCGCGAGTTCCTGTCTCGCACCATCACCTCGGTGCTCGACATCGACGGTCCGATGCGGACGACCCGGCTCTACAACGGCGGCTGGGACCGCTACCTCGAGATGCGCGCGCTCGCGCGTCAGCAGGCGCGGGACGCGTTCGAGCAGTTCGCGGACAAGCGCGAGGGCCTCGTGACCCAGGCCCAGCGGCAGCGCGAGCAGTCGGTACGGGGCGCCCTGCGGGCGAAGCGGAAGGCACCCGACAACGACAAGTCCGTGCGGTCCTACAAGATCGAGGCCGCGACGCACGCCGCCGGGCGGGTCAAGACGATCGAGGCGCAGCTCAACCGGCTCGACGAGGTGGAGGAGCCCCGCAAGGAATGGCAGCTGCAGCTGTCGATCGCCGCGGCCCCCCGGTCGGGCGACGTGGTGGCCGCGCTGTCGGAGGCCGTCGTGCAGCGCGGCTCCTTCACGTTGGGGCCGGTCGACCTGCAGGTCAGGTACGGCGACCGGCTCGCGATCGTCGGGCCCAACGGTTCCGGGAAGACGACCTTGCTCCAGGCACTGCTCGGGCGACTCGAGCTCACCTCCGGCCGGGCGTCGCTGGGTTCGGGCGTCCTGCTCGGTGAGATCGACCAGACCCGGTCGCTGTTCAGCGGGAACGCCTCGGCCACGGACGTCATCCGTGAGCGGACGGAGTTGGTGCCCGCCGAGGTACGGACGTTGCTGGCGAAGTTCGGGCTGCGAGGTGACCATGCCCTCCGCCCCGGGTCGTCGCTGTCCCCGGGCGAGCGGACCCGCGGATCCCTGGCGCTGTTGCAGGCGGCCGGCGTGAACCTGCTGGTGCTGGACGAGCCGACCAACCACCTCGACCTGCCGGCGATCGAACAGCTCGAGGAGGCCCTAGACGCCTACGAGGGCACCCTGCTGCTCGTCACGCACGACCGCCGCCTGCTGGAAGCTGTGCACGTCACCTCGACAGTCACCCTGACCCTTCCCTGATGCACAGCGCGGGACCCTCACCCGCAGGCGGCGAGCGTGGCACTGGCGTGGTCCGGGCTGTGCGTGTGCACGAGGCAAGGGTGGCCCCTGGAAGGATGCCGGGTGTGACGCCACCGACCCCGCTCGAGCGCCTCGTCGACCTGTTGGATCTGGAGACCATCGAGGTCGACATCTTCCGCGGCAAGCAGCCCACGGAGTCGCTGCAGCGCGTCTTCGGCGGACAGGTGGCGGGTCAGGCGCTGGTGGCCGCCGGCCGGACGGTGCCCGCGGACCGCCCGGTGCACTCGCTGCACGCGTACTTCCTCCGCCCCGGGGACCCGTCGGTGCCGATCGTCTTCGAGGTCGACCGGATCCGCGACGGCCGGTCGTTCACGACCCGACGCGTCGTGGCCGTGCAGCACGGCCGGGCCATCTTCCACCTGAGCGCGTCGTTCCAGCTGGTCGAGCGGGGGCTCGAGCACCAGCGCACCATGCCGGACGTGCCCAGCCCGGAGACGCTGCCGACACTGCAGCAGCGGATGCGCGAGTTCGCGTCGGAGACCGACGGCTGGTCGAGCCGGCCGCGACCGATCGACATCCGCTACGTGACCGACCCGCCACGGATCCTGCGTGAGCAGCCAGGGCCGAAGGATGCCCGGTCGCAGGTGTGGATGCGCGCCGACGGCACACTCCCCGACGACCCGCTGCTGCACGTCTGCGCGGTGACGTTCGCCTCCGACATGACGCTGCTGGACTCGACGCTGCTGACGCACGGCCTCGCGATGGGGACCGACCCTGTGATGCTGGCGTCGCTCGACCACGCGATGTGGTTCCACGAGCCCTTCCGGGCCGACGAGTGGTTCCTCTACAGCCAGGACTC
>JAWWOJ010000529.1:0-2678 GCA_033851885.1 Frankiales bacterium
CGATGGAGAACGCCGGCTGCGTGACGTTCCGCGAGGACTACGTGTTCCGCAGCAAGGTCACCGACGCCCGTTATGGACGGCGGACCGAGACGATCCTGCACGAGATGGCGCACATGTGGTTCGGCAACCTCGTGACGATGCGCTGGTGGGACGACCTGTGGCTCAACGAGAGCTTCGCGACCTATGCCTCCGTGCTGTGCCAGGCCCAAGCGACCCGATGGACGAACGCGTGGACGACCTTCGCCAACACCGAGAAGACCTGGGCCTACCGGCAGGACCAGCTCCCGTCGACGCATCCCATCGCCGCGGACATCCGCGACATGGAGGACGTGAAGGTCAACTTCGACGGGATCACCTATGCCAAGGGCGCTTCCGTCCTCAAGCAGCTCGTCGCGTGGGTCGGCCAGGACGCCTTCATGGCCGGCCTCCGCAGCTACTTCCGCAAGCACGCGTGGGGCAACACCACCCTGCAGGACCTCATGGTCCAGCTCGAGGCGGCGTCCGGCCGCGACCTGCAGAGCTGGGCGCAGGAGTGGCTCGAGACGGCTGGCGTCAACACGCTGCGGGCGGTCTTCGAGACCGATCCGGAGGGCGTCATCACGTCCTTCCACCTGGCGCAGGAGGCGCCGGCGGAGTGGCCGACGCTGCGGTCGCACCGGGTCGCCATCGGCTGCTACGACCTCGTCGGCGGCAAGCTCGTCCGCAGCCACCGCGAGGAGCTCGACGTGGTGGGCGCCAAGACCGAGGTGCCAGCTCTTCTCGGCCGCACCCGGCCGGCACTGGTCCTGGTCAACGACGACGACCTCGCCTACGCCAAGATCCGCCTCGACGAGCCATCGCTGCGCACCCTCATCGACCACATCGGCGACTTCGCCGACTCGCTGCCGCGCGCCCTGTGCTGGGCGGCGGCCTGGGACATGACCCGCGATGCGGAGATGCCCGCCCGCGACTACGTCGCGCTGGTGCTGCGCGGCATCGGTGGCGAGTCCGACATCGGCGTCGTCCAGTCGCTGCTGCGCCAGGCACAGTCGGCGCTGACGCTGTTCGCCGACCCGGCCTGGGCGCCGACCGGCCGGGCTGCGCTCGCGACCGCCGCGCTCGAGCACGTGCGCGCGGCCGAGCCGGGCAGCGACGTCCAGCTCGCCTGGACGCGCGCGCTGGGCGCCCTCGCCTCCACCGACGAGCAGGTCGGACTGCTGCGGGGCCTGCTCGACGGGTCGCAGCAGATCCCCGGGCTGCTCGTCGACACCGAGCTGCGCTGGTCGCTGCTGCACCGGCTGGTCGCCCTCGGACGGGCCGGCCTCGACGAGATCGACGCCGAGCTCGACCGCGACCCGACGGCTGCCGGTCAGCGGCACGCGTCGGCCTGCCGGGCAGCGCGGCCCGATGCCGAGGCGAAGGCGGAGGCCTGGCAGTCGGTCGTCGAGTCCGACGAGCTGCCGAACGCCGTGCAGGCCGCCGTCATCAGCGGCTTCGTCAACGCCGAGCAGACCGCCCTGCTCGAGCCCTACGTCGAGCCCTACTTCCAGGCGGTCGGGCGCATCTGGGCCGAGCGCACCGTCGAGATGGCGCAGAACATCGTGATCGGTCTCTACCCGACGCTGCTCGTCTCCCCGGCGGTCGTGGCGCGCACCGACGACTACCTCGCCGGGTCCGACGTACCCCCAGCCCTTGCCCGGCTGCTGCTCGAGGGGCGCGACGGCGTCCACCGCGCCCTGCGCGCCCGCGCCCGGGACGCCAGTTCCTGAACTCTCGAGCGCGGGCGGCGGCTGGCCACGCTCGAGCCCGCGCGCCGAGGTGCGCGAGAGTTCAGGAAGCTAGCGGTGGGCGACGATCTCGGCGGTGCCGGCGGTCTCGGGGGGCGCAGGGATCGCGGGGCGGCGACCGGCGGCCTCAGCCAGCTGCCGCAGCCCGTCGATGATGCCGCCCGCGAGGTCTCCCCCGCTGAACGCCGACGTCATCGACAGCACCGCCAGGGCCGCGACCCGGTCCGGCACGCGACGGCGGGCGGACGGCCCCGTGACGATCTCGACCTTGCGCTGGCCGGGGGCCACGACGAGGAGTACGGCGGAGTGCGCGCGGTCACCGAGGGCGGCGTGCAGCTGCTCTGACGCCGCTCGGAAGTCGCCGCCGTCGAGGTTGAGGTCGCCGACGAGGACGGAGACGTCGAGTCCGTTCTGCGAACGGCACAGCGAGACGGCATGCTCGATGCGCTCCTGCTGGGAGACGGACAGGCCGGCACGGGAGGGGCTACCAGTTGCCACTTGCGCCACCCCTCACGACGTCGCCGAGCTCGGCGCTCTGCACGGCCGCTGCGGGCTCCGGCGGACCGGCGAACCACACCGGCGGCGCCGTCCACCCCTTGGCCGGGCGATAGCGGTGTGCGCGGAACGCGCCCGGCAGCCACGCGGTCAGGCCGATCACGGTGGCGACGAGCAGCGGAAGGACGACGAACAGCAGGATCGTGCCGCCCGGGCTGAGTCCCTTGCCGGGGTCGTCGCCGTCGGCAGGACCCGTCGGGTAGCTGTCCGCGAGCGCTGGGCCGGCGGTGAGCAGGACGGTCCCCAGAGCGGCAACCGGAGTCGCAACCAGAGTCGCAACCAGAGTCACAGCGCGGCGGCTCACGGTCTCCCTCGTCTTGTCGGTGGAATCGGCGGTGCCACCGTATCGAACGCTCT
>JAWWOJ010000535.1:0-7944 GCA_033851885.1 Frankiales bacterium
TCGGGACAACCGCTCAACCCCCTGACCGCGAGTGACTGCGCGACCGTGAGCCTCTGGACGTGCGTCCAGCCACAGGCCGTGCTGTCCAGCGGTCGCAACCTGGGCGACCAGCTCGAAGGCGCGGGTCTGTCGTGGAAGAGCTACCAGGACGGCACCAGCACGCCCTGCTTCCACGGGCCGTACGTCGCCGGTGACACGTCGCCCGACCCCTACCAGGGGAACAGCACGACAGGTGCGAAGAACTACGCCGACCGGCACAACCCCTTCCTCTACTTCCCGGACGTCATCGACAACCAGGCCCGGTGCGTCGCGCACCAGCGGCCCTATACCGACCTGGCAGCCGACCTGGCCGGCGGCTCGCTGCCCGCCTTCTCGTTCATCACCCCCGACACCTGCAACGACGGCCACGACGATCCGTGTGCCGGCCAGACCGTCGGCGGACTCACCGCCGCCGACACCTGGCTGCGTTCGCAGCTGCCGCCGCTGCTCGACTACCTCGCTGCCAACAACGGCCTGCTCATCATCAACTTCGACGAGGGCAGCACCCCGACCGGCGCCGCCGCGCTGACCACGCCGACGGACTACCTCTGCCCCACCTGCGCCTCGCTGGGCGCCGGCGGCAGGACCGGAGCGATCCTCATCTCGCCCCGTCTCCCCCAGGGCAAGGTCGTGACCACGAGCTACGACCACCACAGCCTGCTGCGCAGCGTCGAGGACAGCTTCGGGATCTCCGAGTACCTCAACCTCGCCGGGGTCGCGACGCCGATGACCGACGCGTTCGTGGGGACGACGCCGTGATCAGCGCCTGAGCTTGCGCACGACCACGAGCCCGAGCGCCGCGCCGAGGACCTTCTTGGTGTGCGGCCGCACCTTCGCGACAACGGGTGCGGCCTTCAGGTAGCCGTTGAGCATGGCGGTCTGCGCCTTCGGCGGCGCGGCCAGGTAGGCCTTCATGCCGAGCTCGTTGGCCTTCGCCTTGAGGCCCGTCGCCTGGGGTGCTGCGGTGTCCGCCATGTGCTGCCCTTCGCCATCAGAGCGACGCGCTCGCGCACTCGTTGGCCGACCATAGTGGTGCGGGCGCAGGACATGGCTACGATGAGCGCCACTGCTGGCCGTCGTCGGGACAGGCGTCGGACGGCGGATGCCAACCCCAGGCCGGGTGTCGAACGGTCCGGACGTGTCGAGCACGTCGGGGATGGGTGCAGGTCCGCGGAACCCCTCGGACCTGGGGCCGGCGATGTCGGAGGAGGGCACGTGGCCACACGAGACCGGCGTCCCACCGGCAACTCGCGTGCCAACCCGCGGCAGAGCCCGCGCGGTCCCCGTGAAGTAGGCATGATCCCGGTCCTCGCGAAGGCCGTCCGCGACGTCGAGCTCGCCGTCCAGCGCGGCCGGGTCAACCCGTCGGTCCGCACGACGTTCCAGGTGGTCGCCCTGCTGGTCCGCGAGGAGCGGAGCCGGATCAAGGCGGCGGAGACCAGCGAGGCCCGGCGCACCGAGCAGCTCAAGCGGATCGACGGCATCGCCACCATCCTGGCGCGGACCGCCGCCCGGGACGGCACCTTGCTCTCGCTGCTCGCCGAGGACGCACCCCTGCAGGACGGCGCCCGCGCCATGATGCGCGAGATGCAGCTCCGCGCCGGCATGGAGCCCGCTCCGGAGCCCGTCGCCCCGGTCGTACCCCTGTCGTCGACGTCGGCCAGGACCGAACGCCAGGTCGTTCCGCAGTCGGTCATCTCCCGGCAGCTCGCCAACCCCTTCCTGGAGCCGGACTTCTCCGCCGCTCCCGCGCCACGGGCAGCACGTGCCCGGATGCTGTCGACCTGGGAGCTGCTCGGTCCACTGCTGAAGGCGTTCGAGAACGCGTCCAGCGGCGCCACGTCGTGCATGGACCTCCCGGAGCCGACGTCGCTGAAGGCGGCCGGCGGCATGGAGCTGATGCCGCACCAGGCCGAGGTGATCGCCGCTGCCGGCGAGGGGCACCGGACCTTCTTGCTCGCCGACGAGCCTGGGTTGGGCAAGACCGCTCAGGCGCTGCTCGCCGCTGAGGCCGCCCACGCCTTCCCGCTGCTGTGCGTCGTGCCGAACGTCGTCAAGACCAACTGGGCGCGCGAGGCGGGGCTCTGGACCCCCCAGCACCCGGCGACCGTCATCCACGGCGACGGCGACACGATCGACGGCTTCTCCGACATCGTCATCGTCAACTACGAGGTGCTCGACCGGCACGTCGGCTGGCTGGGCAACTTGGGCTTCCGTGGCATGGTCGTCGACGAGGCGCACTTCATCAAGAACAAGACCTCGCAGCGCTCCCGGCATGTCCTGGAGCTGTCGGAGCGGATCCGGCTGCGCACGGTGCGGCCCCTGCTCATGGCCCTCACCGGCACTCCCCTCATCAACGACATCGAGGACTTCCTCGCGATCTGGGAGTTCCTCGGCTGGGTCGGCGACAAGGAGCCCGGCCCGGAGCTGATGCATCGCCTCGAGGAGATCGGCCTGACCCCGGTCGACTACGACTTCTATCCCGCGGCGCGGCAGGCCGTCATCGACCTGGGCATCGTCCGGCGCCGCAAGGTCGACGTTGCCGCCGACATCCCCGCCCGCCGGGTCGCCGACCTGCCGGTCGAGCTCGACGGCGCGCTCGGTCGCTCGATCATGGCCGCCGAGCGGGCTCTCGCCCGGCGCCTGGTGAAGCGCTACGAAAGCGCGCTCGCGGCCCGTGGTGAGCAGGTCACCGGCATCGATCACGCACTCGTGCGGCAGGTGGCGACGTGGGAACGGCGTGACGCCGACGAGGCCGACACCGGCGAGAACGTCTTCAGCATGATGCGACGCATCGGCCAGGCAAAGGCCGTGCTGGCGGCGGACTACACAGCCCAGCTGGCCCGCAGCGTCGGCAAGGTGGTCTTCTTCGCCAAGCACATCGACGTCATGGACGCGGCCGAGAAGACCTTCGCACAGGCTGGACTGCGCTACTCCTCGATCCGCGGTGACCAGACCCCGAAGGCGCGCCAGCTTGCCATCGACGGCTTCGTCAACGACCCCGACGTGCAGGTCGTCGTCTGCTCGCTCACGGCAGCCGGCGTCGGGCTCAACCTGCAGGTCGCCTCCAACGTCGTGCTCGCCGAACTGTCCTGGACGGCTGCCGAGCAGACGCAGGCCATCGACCGCGTCCACCGCATCGGTCAGGACCAGCCCGTCACTGCCTGGCGCATCATTGCCGCCCAGACCATCGACGCGAGGATCGCCGAGCTGATCGACGACAAGGCAGGCCTCGCCGCGCGGGCACTCGACGGGTCGGACGAGGAGCTGTCCTCCTCGGTGGACATCCAGCTCGAGGCGCTGGTGACTCTGCTGACCGACGCACTAGTCAACCGCGCCTAGTCCGATTGGCCTGGGTCTTTAGGCCCTGTTGGCCGCGAAGCGTTGCACCGACGATACAGAGGTCGGTACGACTGCGACGCAGCACTACCGGTGCAAGGCACGACGAGGCAGACCCTGCGCGAGCGGGGTGGTGCCGGGCCGGCCGAAACTTCCCAGACGCCGGGTCACGTCCGAGAACCATGACGTTCAGGATGACCCGCGATGCCATTCACGACGGACAGAGTCAGGGACCCCGACCTCCTCGCGCAGATCGTCGAGGTGTCGGGAGATGCCATCTTCAGCGAGAATCTCGCTGGCCAGATCACGACGTGGAACTCGGCCGCCGAGCGGCTCTATGGCTGCTCTCGCCGGGACATGATGGGTCGGGCTGCCGCCGACCTGCTCCCGGAGCAGACGGCCCTGCAGCTGCGCCAACTGCACGAGCGAGGCCTGGCGGGTGAGGCGGTCGAGCGCGTGGACACCTGGCACCAGCGCCCCGACGGACGGCACATCGCCGTGTCGGTCACGGTCTCGCCGCTCCGGGACAGTGTCGGAACGCTGGTCGGCCTGGCGACCAGCGTGCAGGACGTCACCGACCGCGTGCGACTGACGGCCGAGATCGAGGACGTCCACCGGACGCTGGAGAAGCAGTACGCCGCCCTCGGCCGGTCCAACCGCGACCTGGAGCAGTTCGCCTACGTCGCCTCCCACGACCTGTCGGAGCCGCTGCGGGTCATGACGGGCTTCGCGCAGCTGATCGAGAAGCGCTACGTCACGACCCTGGACGAGACCGGTCGTCGGTATGTCTTCCACGTCGTCGACGGGGCGGCCCGGATGCGCACCCTCATCGACGATCTGCTGGAGTACTCCCAGTTCCTGCGCTCCGACCGGACACCCGGTCGAGTGGACGCCGAGGCAGTCGTCGCACGGGTCGTCGCCGGGCTCGAGACGACCAGCGTGGAGGTCGAGCCGCTGCCGGCGGTGTGGAGCGACGAGACCTCGTTCACCGCGGCCATGCAGAACCTGATCAGCAACGCGCTGAAGTTCACCAGCCCGGAGGTGCCCGCCCGGGTCGTGGTGAGCGCGAAGGTCGACGGCTCCCAGGTCCAGATCATGGTGGACGACAACGGCATCGGCATCGAAGAGGAGTACCGCGAGCGGGTGTTCGGGATGTTCTCCCGGCTGCACGTCCGCGAGGCATACGCCGGCACCGGCATCGGCCTGGCGATCGTGCAGCAGGTCGCCGAGCGCTCCGGCGGCCGTGCCTGGGTCGAGCACTCGCCACTCGGTGGCAGCCGCTTCTGCATCACGCTGCCACTCCCCCCGACCACCATCCGTCTGGAGACGCCGTGAACCACACCGTGGAGCTCATGAAGATCCTGCTCGTCGAGGACAGCCTCGCCGACGTCGAGTTGACCCTCGATGCGCTTGCGGGCGCAAAGGTCGCCAACGAGGTCACGGTGGTGCGCGACGGCGCGGCAGCCATCGAGCATCTGACCGGAGGGAGTTCCTCTCGGCCCGATCTGATGATCCTGGACCTCAACCTCCCCCGCATGAGCGGCCATGAGGTGCTGGCCCGGATGCGCTCCGACGTGATGCTGAGGCGCATCCCGGTGGCCGTCCTGACGACGTCCTCCGCCGAGGCCGACGTCGCCAAGACCTACGACCTCGGAGCCAACTGCTTCCTGACCAAGCCGGTGGACATCGACCAGTTCATCGAGGTGGTGCACTCGATCGATGACTTCTGGCTCGGCCTGGTGAGGTTGCCGCAATGAGGACGATCCTGCACGAGGACCGACCGCGGCTCGACCACGACAGCCCGATCCGGCTCCTGATCATCGAGGACTCGGTGGCCGACGGCGAGCTCGTGCGCGCACTGCTCGAGACGGAGCTGCCGCGCGCCGAGGTCACCATGGTCGCCGATCTCGAGACAGCGCTCACGCAGCTCGACACCGGCGACTACGACGGGGTGCTCGCCGACCTGTCGCTGCCGGACGCCGATGGTCCCGCGGTCGTGCAGGCGGTCCGTGCCGCGCACCCCGGGCTGGCGCTGCTCGTGCTGACCGGCCGGGTCGACGGAGACCTGGCGTTGTGGGCCCTGGCCGAAGGAGCGCAGGACTATCTCGTGAAGGGCGAGCACGACGGGCCGCGGCTCGCGACCGCCGTGCTGCACGCGCTCCAACGTCAGCGCGCGGAGCACGAGGCCCACCAGTACCTCCAGCTGGCCCGCGGACTGCTGGATGCCGAGGAGGCGCCTACCTGCGCTGTCGGTCCCGACAGCGTCATCGTCGCGGTGAACGAGGCATGGCGGCTGTTCATGGCCGCGAACGGCGCCCAGCCCGAGCGGTGCGCGGAAGGCAGCAGCTACCTCGCGGCCTGCGATGCCGTGCCGGCGGAGAGCATCGACAGTGTCGCTGCGATCGAGCTCGCGGAAGGGCTCCGGAGCATCCTTGCCGGCAGCACCTTGCGGTACCAGCAGGAGTACGCCTGCCACAGTCCGAACGAGGAGCGCTGGTTCAGTGTCCGCGTCGCTCCAGCCGAGGTCGACGACGCGCCGGGCGCCGTGATCAGCCACGTCGATGTGACCGCGATGCACCGGGCCCAGGAGGAGCTGTCCCACCAGGCTCTCCACGACGGCCTCACGGGCCTGCCCAACCGCGTCCTGCTGACGGACCGGCTCGAACAGGCGCTCGCAGGCTCACAACGGCGAGGATGCCTGACCGGCGTGGCCTTCATCGATCTCGACCACTTCAAGCGGGTGAACGACAGCTTCGGGCACCCCGTCGGCGACGACCTTCTCGTACAGGTCGCCCACCGGCTCAGCCACCAGATGCGTCCAGGGGACACCCTGTCGCGCTTCTCCGGGGACGAGTTCGTGGCCGTCTGGCGCGACCTCACCGATGCCGAGCACGCGACCCGGCTCGCCGAACGGCTGACGCACTGCCTGGAGGAGCCCTTCGACGTGGGTCACACCTCCGTGACCGTCACGTGCAGCGTCGGGGTCGTCGTGGGCCGGCCCCCGCAGACCGTCGACGAGCTGCTGATGGCTGCCGACGCCGCCATGTACGACGCCAAGAGCCACGGGCGGGGCCGCATCCGGCTCGCGGACGACGACACGCCCAAGCCGGCGGCGCACGTCATGAGCACAGAGGTGGAGCTCCGCGCCGCGCTGAACCAGGGCGAGCTGGTGCTGCACTACCAGCCCGTCATCGACCTGACCACCGGGAGCGCCGTCGGGGTCGAGGCGCTCTGCCGGTGGCAGCACCCCGAGCGTGGGCTCATCATGCCGGACGAGTTCATCCCGACCGCCGAGGCCAGTGGCCTGATCGTGCAGCTCGGTGCCTGGGCCCTGGATCAGGCCTGCCAGGACGCCGGACGCCTCAAGGAGCAGGGCATCGAGGTGGACATCGCCGTGAACCTGGCGGTCCTGCAGCTCACGCAACCCGACATCCTCGCCCAGGTCACGGACGCGCTGGACCATCGCGGTCTCGACGCGCGGCGACTGGTCCTGGAGGTGACGGAGTCGGCGGTCATGGAAGACGAGGAGGCTGCCGCCCTCGCACTCGAGGGGCTGACCCGGCTCGGTGTCCGGATCGCCATCGACGACTTCGGGACGCACTACAACTCGATCCAGTACCTGCGCCGCTATCCGATCAGCGCGCTCAAGATCGACCGCAGCTTCGTGTCAGGCATCCCCGGGGACCCCAAGGACGCCGCGATCTGCGCCTGCGTGGTCGGACTGGCGACCGCGGTCGGCGCGATCTGCATCGCCGAGGGCGTCGAGACGCCGGAGCAGCACGCCGTCCTCCTCAAGCTCGGCTGCCATCAGGCTCAGGGGTTCCTGTGGTCCCGGGCCGTGCCGCTGGCCGACCTTCCCCGGGTGCTGGGCGAGTGCGCGGAGCAGGCGCTTCCCCTGCGCACCTCGCAGCGTGCGACGAGGGCCTGGTCGCTGGAGCCGCGCTACGACGCCACCATCACGTCCATGTGCGAGGCAGGGGCGTCGCTCCACACCATCGCCGCAGCCCTCAACCGGTCGGGCTTCCAGACCCCGGTGGGTCACCGCTGGGGCGCGCACGGCGTCGCGAAGTACCTCCGGGATCAGGCCTCCGCCGCAGCGAGGCTCAAGGCAGGAACCGATCAGCTGGCGAGCGTCACACCCCGCAAGCCTGTGCGGGTCGACTGGTCCGTGAGAGACTGAGGGCAGTCGGCCGTCATGGCCGGTGGACCTCGGGTGCGACGTCACCACCTGGGTGACCGCCACTCGACCTCCTCCGGAACCGGAGCCCGCCTGTCACTCGCTGCCAGGGTCAGCCTCAGACATGGTCACCTGCACGGTGCCAGCTGAGCGTGCACGACCTGGAGCGCCTGCATGACCGGACCACCGTCGACGACGCCCACGCTGTCTCTCGGGATGCTGTCCACCTATCCCCCGACGCAGTGCGGACTGGCGACCTTCAACGCCGCGCTGTGGAAGGAGCTCGACGGCGGGACCGGCAGCGTCGGTGTCGTACGGGTCGTCGACCGCCCCGAGACGCACCCTGGACCAGAGGTCGTCGGGCACCTCGTGAACGGCTCCGCGGCAAG
>JAWWOJ010000002.1:0-4289 GCA_033851885.1 Frankiales bacterium
CTGCCGAGGGACCTCGTCCTGGTGGACAAGGTGGTCAGATCGCCTGCCGGCAAGGCGGACTACCGATGGGCCAAGGACACTGCGAGCAAGGCGGTCAGATGATGGAACAGCTCAGTGCGATGGACGCCTCGTTCCTGTACATCGAGAGCCCCTCGATGCTGCAGCACGTCCTCGGGGTGATGCTGTTCGACGCGGCCGGCTCCGAGGGCCGCTTCAGCGCCGACCGCTTCCGTTCGAGCCTGATCGAGCGGCTGCATCTCATGCCGGCGTTCAGCCGCCGCCTGGTCGAGGTTCCCCTGCACCTGGACCACCCGTACTGGGTGCACGACCACGACGTCGACATCGACCAGCACCTGCACACCACCACCTGCCCGGCGCCGGGTGACCTGGAGGCGCTTGGTCGGCTGGTCGGTGACGTCGGCTCGGTGCAGCTGCCGCGCGACCGTCCGCTCTGGGAGCTCTGGCTGGTCGAGGGCCTGGCGTCCGGCCAGGTCGCGCTGGTCGCGAAGATGCACCACTCCACGATCTACGGCTCCGCGGGCGCCGACATGATGGCCCACCTGCTCGACCTCACCCCCGACGGCCGTGAGGTCGAGGCCGCGTCAGGGACGGCGGTCGAGGAGCACCCCTCGGGCATCGGGCTGCTGGCCCGCGCCGGCCTCAACACCGCGCGTCGCCCCGCCCTGATCGCCCACACCGTCGTGAACGGCGTTCGCCGGGTCGGCCAGCTGGGCGGGCTGCTCGCCACGTCGGTCACGAGCAAGGCACCGGTCACGCTGCCGTTCTCCGCGCCGCGGAGCCTTCTGAACGGTCCGCTGACGCCGGCTCGGCAGGCTGCCTTCACCTCGGTCGACTTCGCCGACATCAAGCGGGTCAAGGACGCCTACGGCACGAAGGTGAACGACGTCGTCCTCGCCGCCGTCACCGATGCGCTGCGGTCCTACTTCCTCAAGCGCGACGCGCTCCCGTCGAGGCCCCTGATCGCCAGCTGCCCGATGAACCTCGGGGCGGGCGCCGTCGAGGGCACCAACAAGCTCACCGCGATGATGGTGCCGCTGCCGGTGCTCACCGCCGACCCGGTCGCGCGGCTGCGCGAGATCGCGGCGGCGACCCAGAGCGCGAAGGGCTTCACCGACGCCCTGGGGCCCGAGGCGGTCGGCGAGATCGCCGAGCTGATGCCGGCGCTCATCATCAAGACCGGCTCCCGGCTCTACGACGGGCTGGGGCTGTCGCGCCTCCACCCGCCGTTGCAGAGCCTCGTGGTCAGCAACATGCCCGGGCCCCCGATCCCGCTCTACTGCGCCGGCGCCCGGGTCGACGCGGTGTTCCCGCTCGGTCCGCTGCTGCCCGGCGCCGGCCTCAACATCACCGTGCTGTCGAACATGGGCAGCCTCGACGTGGGGCTGCTGTGCTGCCCCGACCTGGTGCCTGAGGTGTGGGAGATCGCCGACGCCTTCCCCGCGGCCGTCGCGACCCTGCTGGAGCTCGCACCTTCCTGACAGAAGTCTGTACGCGATCTTACGGCGCCAGCGTCGTTGAGCGAGAGGGACATCCCCCTCAACCTCGGAGGACACGTGCGTCGCACTTCACGACTGGCCCTGATCAGCGTCACCACGCTGACGGTCGCCGGCCTCACCCTCAGCCTGACCAGCCCGGCCAATGCCGCGCTGGGAGCCAGCTCCGTCAAGAAGGTCATGGCCAAGGCGGAATCCGTGGTCCCCACGGAGAACCGCCTGCCGGTCGTCGGTGGCACCCCGGCCGGTCTTCCGCTCTCCTACGGCGGCGGGCCCGTCGAGGTCACCAGCAAGAACTACGCCATCTTCTGGGACCCTGCGAGCTTCTCGTACAACCCGAACTACCCGACGCTCGTGCAGCGGTTCCTCACGGACCTCGGTGGCAGCAGCATCTACAACACGCTCACGGAGTACTACGGCACCGTCAACGGCGTGAAGACGCCGATCAAGAACGTCGCGACCTTCGGTGGCGCGTACTTCGACACCAGCCCGTTCCCGGCCGGCGGCGTCACCGACGCCGACCTGCAGGCCGAGGTCAAGAAGATCGTCACGGCCAACGGGCTCCCGACCGGCATCGGCAACGAGTACCTCGTCTACACCGGCCAGGGCGGCGAGACGGTGGCCAGCTACTGCGCCTACCACGGCGTCACCACGGTCAACGGCGTCACCACCCCCTATGCGGACGAGCTGTATGGCGGTCAGTCCGGCTGCACGACGCCCTCGAGCCCCAACGGCAACCCCGCTGCGGACTCGATCATCAACACGTCGTCGCACGAGATCTGGGAGACCATCACCGACCCGAACGTCGGTGACGGCTGGGTCGCCGCCGACGGCGACGAGGGCTCGGACCAGTGCAACTTCCTGTTCGGCACGACGGACGCCTCAGGTGCGGACATCCACATCAACGGCCACCCGTACATCGTCCAGGAGGAGTGGCGGAACTCGAAGCAGCCCTTCGGCTGCGTCATGAGCTGACCCTCAGCCAGGCGTGAGGTAACCCCCAGGAGCACCGCTCCTGGGGGTTACTTCTTGGGCGGGTCCTCCGGGCCGAGCGGCCGGCCCAGGCAGGGCCGGCCAGCACACACGTCGACGACGCTGCCGTTGGGCTGCAGGAACAGGCTCTTCTGCACCCGGGCGAGGTAGGTGGCGCGCGGGTCCTCGTGGGGGTCGTGTCCTGGCGTCCCGGGACCCTCGACCGGCGGGGTGTTCCCGAGCGGTGGCGTCGCCGTACCGCTGTCCCAGAAGACGATCGCGCTGCCGGTCCACGAGCCGCTGAAGCGCGGCAGTCCCCAGCCCGGGGTGACCTCCCAGCTGCGGCCCGGGGCGAGGAAGCCGACATTCGTGCGCGCCCCGATCGTGCGGGCCATCACGAGCGCCGAGAAGTTCGACACCTGGTGGTCGCCGACGGCCGCGTCCAGCAGGACCGTGTGCCTCGGGGTGCGTGGCAGCAGGTTCGCGGTGAGGTGCGACGCGTAGCCGTCGTTCTCGCCCCGGTCCCAGAGCGGCTGGATGAGTCCGAAGATCAGCTCGCGGTCGACCTCGCTCGGGTAGGCCGCGTTGAACACCGACTCATACGTCGAGAAGTCGCTGCTGCGGTCGAGCAGCGTCGAGTAGTTCATGCCGACGACGCCGAGGACACCGCGCGTGATGTCCTGGCTGACCGCGAGCAGAGCACCGCCGATGATGCCGCCCTGGCTGTTGCCGTCGTAGTAGACGGTGCCGGTCCTGAGCAGCCCGCGGAAGGACGGGTTCGAGGCAAAACCCCTGGGGTCCTTGAGAAGCCGGGCCAGGAACAGCTGGGCGAGCATGCCCTCCTGCACGCGGTCGGCGAGGGTCGGGAAGTTGCTCATGTCGGCCAGCATCGTGGCGACGTTGGGCACGTCTCCGGTGGCCATGCCATACCAGTCGGTGGCGCAGAACAGGACGTCGTTCTCGTTGCCCATCTTCTGCACGTTGCCGGCCCCGACCTCACCCTGGCCGCCGAGGAGCCCGTGGCCGTACAGGGATCCGCGTGCCGGATGCGTCGCCGACGCGCTCTTCGGGATGTCGCAGGTGTAGGTGGCCGTGAAGCTGCCGTTGCGGTCGGGCAGGTCGTCACCCGGGAGGTACAGGAAGCGGGTGCCGGGCAGGCCGGGGTCGGACTGCAGCACCGGGTCGGTGTGGTTGACGGGGGTCGTCAGGTAGTTCGGGACCTGGAAGGTGCCCTGGACCCGGGTCGCGACCTTGTCGCTGTAGCTCGGCGTCACCTGGTCGACGGTGAAGGTCGGAGCGCCACCCTTGAGCGACGCGAAGGCGTCGTCGCGGATGTGGATCATCCGTTCGGTCGTGTTGCGGGTGCTCGCCACGGTGAACGTCCAGGCCAGGAACAGGTCCTGGGTCGGGATGTGCGCCCTGAGCAGTGGCCCGAAGACCGGGTCGGTGGGGGCCGCCTTCGCGCGCAGCGCGGTGAACTCCGGACCGGCCGGGATGGCCTTCCCCTGGCCGTCGAGCAGGTCACGCAGGGCGACGACATAGCGGTGGCCGTCGGTGAAGTTCGTGGCCGGCCGGATGATGAGCAACGGCTGCTCGCCGTCGGTCGGGTTGGTGTCGAGCTCAGCGGTGTAGGGCCAGCGCTGACCCGTCTTCGCGTCGAGCAGCACGACCGGCGCATCGGCTCGGAGGCTGTCGCCGGGGTCGGCCTCGCTCGGGATGCGGCTGCGGCTCGTGCTCAGCCCCGGCACCACGGTGAGGACAGGGGTCCCGGGGGACCAGCCGTCGTTGCGGTTGAGCTCGGTC
>JAWWOJ010000016.1:0-7250 GCA_033851885.1 Frankiales bacterium
CGACTGGGCCGCCTGCACGTTCCCCTGGACGACCGACCTGCGAGCGCAGCCCGACGGCGACTACACCCTGTCGGTGCGCGCCGTCGACGAGGTAGGCCTCACCAGCGGAGCCGTCTCCGCGAGCTACACCCTCGACACCACCGGCCCCGCGGCCCCCGTCGTCACGGCCCCTACGAGTCCGGGCCAGTCGACCGGTCCGGTGTTCAGCTTCACCAGCGAGGCAGGGAGCAGCACGCGGTGCACGGTCACGGGCGGTACGACGGTCGTGTCGGCCATGGCCCCCTGCACCAGCCCGGTGACCGTCGACCTCGCCGGCCGCGCGGACGGTACGTACACCCTCGCCGTCGCCGCGACGGACGTGGCAGGCAACCCGGGGGGCACCGGGTCGGCCAGCTACGTCCTCGACCGCACCGCCCCAGCCGCACCGGTGGCGACGAGCACGCCCGCCTCGCCGTCGCCGTCCACCTCGCCGAGCTGGGGCTTCACGGCGGAGCCCGGCACCACGACCACCTGCACGGTCACCGGTGCCAGCACCGGACCCGTGGTGTCGGCGCCGTGCACGAGCCCGTTCGCGACGACGCTTGGGGCGGATGACACCTACACGTTGACCGTGACGGCGACGGACGCCGCCGGCAACACCGGGCCGGCGCTGTCCGAGACCTACGTCCTCGACACGACCGCCCCGGCGACGCCGACCCTGACACCGCCCAGCTCCCCGAGCCAGAGCACCACGCCCAGCTGGGGTGTCAGCACCTCGGAGGGCACGGTTCAGTGCCAGCTGACCTTCAGCGGCACCGTCCTCGTCGACTGGACCGACTGCACATCGGGCTTCAGCACGTCGCTGACAGGACCCGACGGCACTTACACCCTCACCGCGCGGACCGTGGACGCAGCGGGCAACCTGTCGGCCGTCGCCACCAGCAGCTATGTGCTCGACCGCGCGGCGCCGGTGGCGGCGACGATGCTGACGCCCGCCTCGCCGTCGAAGGCCCTCCAGCCCACGTGGACGGTCAGCGACGCCGAGCCGGGGGTGACGGCCAGGTGCACCCTCAACGGACCTGGGGGCGCCGTCGCCGCGCCGGTCAGCTGCTCCGCGCCGCCCTCCGGAGCGCCCTTCGGCGTGGACCTCACCGGGCTGACGGACGGCAGCTACACACTGACCGTCCAGGTGTCGGACGCCGCCGGCAACACCACCTCCGCGACATCGACCGCGTACGTCCTCGACACGACCGCACCCAGCATCGTCGTCGTCACGCCACCGCGGACACCGGCAGCGGCGCGGATCGTGACCTGGACCCTCGTCGGCGACACCGACAGCACGCTCGAGTGTGCCTTCCAGACCGACCCCGCCACCCCGCCGGCCTTCGCCACGTGCCCGGGGTCGGCCAACGGGCAGGGCAGCTTCACGGCCGACCTCACGTCCGCGTCCGACGGCACCTACGTGCTGGTCGTCCGCGCCCGCGACGCGTCCGGCAACCTCGGGCCGAGCGTCTCCAGTGCCTACGTGCTCGACACGCTCGCGCCGGCCGCGCCGACAGGGCTGCGTGCCGTCACCCCGTCACCGAGCAACGCCGCGAGCGTCACGTGGTCCTTCGGCGTCGAGGGCGGCAGCACGGCGCTGTGCCAGCTGCTGTCGATCTCCGGTGCGGTCACCGCTGAGCAGCCGTGCAGCTCGCCGGTCGTCACAGACCTCGGGCAGCAGCCCGACGGCACGTACTCGCTCACCGTCCGGGCGCAGGACGCCGCGGGCAACCTCGGACCGCTCGTGACCGCCGACTACGTCGTGGACCGCACCGTCCCCGGCGCGCCCCTCATCACGAAGACCCCGGGCTCGCCCGGTCCGGTCGTGACGCCGGTGTGGGGGGTCGAGGTGAGCGAGCCGGGCGACCTGCTCGAGTGCCGCCTCGTGGGCCTGCCCGGTTCGAGCTGGGCGCCCTGCACGTCCCCCGTGACCTACGACCTCGCGCCGGCGACCTCCGGCTCGTACACCCTGCAGGCCCGCGAGACCGACCCGGCCGGCAACGTGTCGGCACCGGTGTCAGCGTCGGCGTACCTGCTGGACAGCAACGCACCTGTCCCTCCGGAGGTCAGCCCGCCGCTGAAGTCGCCCGGCAACTCCACCGCCCCGGTGTTTCGGATCGCCGAGGGCGCAGGCAGCAAGGACATCGTGGGCCTGACCTGCTCCGTCACCCGCTTCGACGGCAAGCCGGCCGCGGCCTCCCCGTGTGCACTGGGCAGCAACACCGTCGCCCTGGTGGGGATGGCGCCGCGCTCGCAGGGCGTGGTCTCCCTCTCGGTGCAAGGCCAGGACGCTGCCGGCAACGTCAGTGGGACCGCGATGGCGTCGTACTTCTTCGACAGCGTCCCGCCCGCTCCGGCGCAGATCCGCCCGCTCGCCGCCGATGTGGGGACGACCCCCCGGGTGACGTGGACGTTCGGCGAGCCCAGCACCGCCCTGCGTTCTGGTTCGCTGACGAGCGGACCGCTCAGCGCCGCAGGCACCAGCTTCCGCTGCCAGCTCACTAAGGGCGGCGTGGCTCCCTCGGCTGCTGCGGCGAAGAGCTGCCGCTCCCCGCACACCGAACTGCTCACGCAGACAGGGACGTGGCTGCTGTGGGTCTGGGCGGTGGACCCCGCGGGGAACCTGGCGACACCGGTCTCGTCGCGCTACACGTTCGTCTCGCCCGTCCCTGCCGTCACCGACCTCAAGACGCCAGCGCCCGGTCCGGGCAGCCGCCCCACCTGGACCTTCACGGTGCCCCCGTCCTATACGGCGGCCTGCCTGCTCTCCAACGCGGGCGAGGCCGTGCTCGCGCAGGTGTCCTGCTCGTCCGGCCGCTTCACGGCCGACCTGTCGTCCCAGCCGCACGGCCTGTACTTCCTGACGGTCCAGCTGATCAACAGCCGGGGAGACGAGGGGCCCTTCACCCGCAGCACCGCCTACGACTACCGCGCGTCGGCGGTCACACCCCCGACCGTGGTCCACCAGGTCGGAACCCCAGGTACACCTCCGACAGGTGTGCCGGGAGTCAGCACACCTCCGCGCGTCCACCAGGCCCAGCGCCCCGTGGGGTCCGGTCTCGTCCCGGCGCGTGCGGGGACGACCGGACCGGTGAAGCGGGCTGTCGACCGGATCCTGTCGGTGCCCACCCCCGGCGCTCTCATCACCAAGGAAGTGCCGCAGGCGATCGGCAACACGCTGGCGCAGGTGGCGCGCAAACCCACGATCCCCCTCGTGGTGCTCGGCGTCGTGGTGGGCTTCCTCCTGCTGCAGAACCGCATCGACCGACGTGACCCCAAGCTCGCGTCGGCACCCGTCGGAGCGGAGCCGGAGCTCGACTTCGGTCCGGTCCTCCACCTGGGAGGAGGTGCCCCGGCATGACCCGTGTCGCAACCCTGCCCGGAGATGCTGTTCCGGTCACCGAGCGCTTCCGGATCACCCAGTGGCTGCGGCTCGCAGCCGTCGGTCTGGTGCTGCTCTGCAAGCTGCTCGCGCCGGACACGCTGCTGCCCGACCGTCACGACCTCGTGCCGTGGACACTCGGCTTCCTCGGCCTCACGGCGGTCGCCGAGCTGCTCGCGCGCACCCTCCCTCGCCGGACACTGCTGCTGTTCAGCGGCATGCTGATGGTCGACGGCGTGTGGCTCGCCGGTGCCAGCTGGCTCACCGGCAGCACCACCAGCCCGTTGCGCTACGCGATGCTGCTGCACCTCGGGGCTGTCTGCCTGCTGGCGTCCTACCGCACCGGCATCAAGCTGGCCGTCTGGCACTCGCTGCTCATGTTCACGATCCGCAACATGGTCGCGGGCCACGTGCTGAGCGAGACGTCCCCGGCCAACCTCACCGGCTACGGCTCGGCCGACCACAGGCTGGCCATCTTCATCGTCGTCCTGTGGCTGGTCGCCATCTCCACCAGCACGCTGTCCGCGATCAACGAACGCGAGCTGCGCCGGCGCCGGGGTGATCTCGAGGCGTTGACCAGCCTCGCGGAGCAGATCGAGCGCACGGACGACTCGAGCTCGGTCGCCCGGACGCTGCTCGACGCGGCCGTCACGACCTACGGTTTCCCGCGCGGTGTCGTGCTCGCGAGCTCCGAGGGCCACCTGCCGGTGCTCGCCTCCTACGGTCTCGACGAGGACGTCGCCCGCCGTCCCGGACGACCCGGCCCGTCGCTGGTGGTCGGCCAGGCGCACGAGTCGAAGGCCACGGTGCTGGTCCGCGGTCTCGACACCGGGGCCGACCCCTGGCTGGCCCGGCTGCTCCCGGGCGCCGCCAACCTCGTGGTCGTCCCGCTGTCGGCCGAGGGCCGTTCGCTCGGTGCCCTCGTCGTCGAGCACACCGGCGGCCACCGCATCCAGCGCCGCGTCGTCACCGGCCTCGAGCGCTCGGCCTCCTATGCCGCCCTCGCGCTGCGCAACGCCTGGCTGCTCGAGCAGGTGCAACGCCTCGCGGCGACCGACGGCCTCACCAAGATCGCCAACCGGCGCACGTTCGAGGCGACCCTGGAGCGGGAGGTGGCCCGGGCGACCCGCAGCGCCGAGCACGTCAGTCTCGTGATGGTCGACATCGACCACTTCAAGGGACTGAACGACACGCACGGGCACCAGGCCGGCGACGAGGTGCTCCGCAACGTCGCGGCCTCGCTGTCCTGCGAGTGCCGTGACTTCGACACCCCGGCCCGCTACGGCGGCGAGGAGTTCGCCGTCATCCTGCCCGGCTGCGGCCCGGACGAGGCGCTCGACATCGCTGAGCGGCTGCGCCGCGCCGTCGGCGCCGCCCCGTCGATCGTCCCGATCACCGCGTCCGCCGGAGTCGCGACCTATCCGTCTCACGCCGGTGACGCGGACACCCTGGTGCGCGCCGCGGACGAGGCGCTGTATCGCTCCAAGCATGCCGGCCGCGACCGCACCTCGGTCAGCGAGGGCGTGCCACCGGAGGCCCAGGTCGACGCGCTGCTGCGGCGGGCCGTGAGCCAGCGGCTCGGCAGGCCGACGAGCACCGACGACGCGGACGTCGTCACCCCGACGCCCCGCGGTTCCGAACCCTCCTAGAGTGATCCGGGTCTGACCCCGACACCGATGGGAGCCCTTGTGGCCACCGAGCTGTTTGCCACCCTCTCCACCAACCGCGGTGACATCCGTGTACGGCTGTTCCCGGACCACGCACCGAAGACGGTGAAGAACTTCGTGGGCCTGGCCGACGGCACCGGGGAGTGGACCGACCCGCGCACCGGCGCGAAGGGCGAGGGCTCGCTCTACGCCGGCACAGCGTTCCACCGGGTCATCGACGGCTTCATGATCCAGGGCGGCGACCCGCTCGGCACCGGTACCGGTGGGCCCGGCTACCGCTTCAACGACGAGATCCACCCGGAGCTGCAGTTCTCCAAGCCCTACCTGCTGGCGATGGCCAACGCCGGTCCCGGCACCAACGGCTCGCAGTTCTTCGTGACCGTGGCCGCCACGCCGTGGCTCAACACCAAGCACACGATCTTCGGCGAGGTGGCCGACCAGGCCAGCCGCGACGTCATCGACGCGATCGCCAAGACGCCCGTCGGTGCCATGGACCGTCCCCGGGACGAGGTTGTCATCGACAGCATCACGGTCGAGCAGGTCGACAGCTGAGCGAGCAGCAGGCAGCCCCGGTCTGCTACCGCCACGCGGACCGGGAGACCTACGTCAGCTGCACGCGGTGCGGCAAGCCGATCTGCCCTGAGTGCATGCGGGAGGCCTCGGTCGGCTTCCAGTGCCCGGACTGCGTCAAGGCGGGCGGCAAGACCGTGCGCCCCCTCAAGGCCGCGTACGGGGGGAGGGCCCGCGCCGTCCCTTACGTCACCTACTCGCTGATCGCGATCAACGTGATCATGCTGGTCGCCACGACGAGCGGATCAGGCATCCTGAACGGGGACGTCAGCAACGCGGTCTTCCGCAAGCTGGCCCTCGTCCCGCACGGCTACTCCTACACCGACGCCAACGGCGCCCCTGTCGTCCAGCACGGTGTCGCGGACGGCCAGTACTACCGGTTGCTGACCTCGACCTTCCTGCACTTCGGGATCATCCACCTCGCCCTGAACATGGTGGCGCTCTACCTGCTGGGCCCGGCGCTGGAGCAGGCGTTCGGCCAGCTGCGCTTCGCGGCGACCTATCTGCTGTCGGGTCTCGGAGGTGCTGCCCTGTCGTACGCCTTCGGCCCGCAGTACGAGCTGGCCGCCGGTGCGTCCGGCGCGGTCTTCGGGCTGTTCGGCGCGTGGTACGTCTTCGGCCGCAAGCGCAACCTCGACGTCACCTCGATCACGACCACCATCGCGCTGAACCTGTTCCTCAGCTTCTCGCTGTCCGGCATCGACTGGCGCGGCCACGTGGGCGGCCTCGTCACGGGGGCAGCGTTGTCCTGGGTGATCGTCACCGCGCCGGACAGCAAGCGGCGCAGCAGCTACCAGGCGGCCGGCGGCGTGGTGGTGGCCCTGGTCATTGCGGCGATGGTCGCGGCCAGGACCGCCCAGCTCAGCTGAGCCGTAGCTCCACCTGCGCCTCGAGCACCTCGTCCACGGGGGCGCCGAGGCGGCGGGCGGTGAGCACCACCACCCGGTCGCCGAGGTCGAGCTCGAGCAGCGGGGTGCGCCGGTCCTGCACCGTCCGCAGCCGCTCGACCTCCGACCAGCCCGCGCGCACCCGCCGTACCCCGTCGACGACCAGCAGACCGTCCGCGTCGGCCGTGAGGACCGGGCTGAGCAGCAGGTCGCGCAGGCCTGATGCCGCAGTGCCCACAGCGACGGGCAGCAGGATCACCCAGCTCAGCCGGTCGACGCCGAACAGCCCCGCGATGAGCACGGCGGCGAGGATGAGCTGACCCCAGCCCCAACCGCGAGCGGGTTTCCACACTGTGGGTAACTCCTGGGGAGAACTACAGCTGTGTAAGTAGGCTCAGCGCCACTGGGTGGACATCGCGAAGCCCGCCACGATGAACCCGAAGCCGATCAGCAGGTTGTAGTTGCCGAGGTCACCGACGAGCGGCATCGAGGTGCTGGCCATGTAGAAGACGACCAGCCAGGCCACGCCGATCAGCATGAGCGCGAGCATGAGGGCGGGCACCCAGACCGGGCTCGGCCCCTTCTTCCGCGAGGCGGCTGGGGTCGGAGGCGGCACGTAGACCGACTTCTTCCGCTTCTTGGACTCGGGCACGACGTCGACCTCCTGGCACGGCTGGTCGGGTTAGCGTATCGGAGTGACCACTCCCGAGACGCGCGCGCGGG
>JAWWOJ010000019.1:0-3407 GCA_033851885.1 Frankiales bacterium
GTCGAGCGGCAGCTGGTCCATCTTGAAGTCACCGGTGTGCAGCACCAGGCCGGCCGGCGTGCGGATGGCGACCGCCATGGCGTCCGGGATCGAGTGGTTGACCGCGAAGAACTCCACGTCGAAGGGGCCGAGGGAGACGCGGTCACCCTCGACGACCTGGTCGACGACGGGCACGATCCGGTGCTCCTTGAGCTTCGCCTGCAGCAGCGCCAGGGTGAAGCGGCTGCCGACGATGCGGATGTCCCGGCGCTCGCGAAGCAGGTAGGGGACGGCGCCGACGTGGTCCTCGTGGCCGTGCGTCAGCACGATGGCGACGACGTCGTCAAGGCGGTGCCTGATGTAGCTGAAGTCCGGCAGGATCAAGTCGACGCCGGGCTGATCGGTCTCCGGGAACAGCACGCCGCAATCGACGATGAGGAGCTTGTCGTCGTACTCGAAGACGGTCATGTTGCGACCGATCTCGCCGAGACCGCCGAGCGCGACGACCCGCAGGCCGCCCTCGGGCAGGACGGGCGGTGCGCCGAGCTCGGGGTGCGGATGGCTCACAGAACGCCAGCGTCCTTGAGGTCCGTCGTGAGCTGCGCCACCTCGTCGGGAGTCGCCTCGACCAGCGGCAGCCGTACGCCGCCGACCGGGAACCCGAGCAGTCCCAGCGCGGCCTTCACGAGGATGGTGCCCTGCGTCCGGAAGATGCCGGTGTAGATCGGCAGCAGCTCCTCGTGCAGCGCGCGCGCCTTGACATGGTCGCCGCCGAGGAAGGCCTCGATGAGCTCCTGGGTGCGCCGGCCCACGAGGTGGGTCGAGGTGCCGACGACACCGACGGCGCCGAGGGCGAGCATCGGCAGCGTCCACGGGTCGTGCCCGGAGTAGTAGGCGAGGTCGGTGCGCTTCAGCACCCACGACGTCGACTCGAGGTCGAGCTTGGCGTCCTTGAGACCGACGACCTGCGGATGCTCGGCCAGCGTCAGGATGGTGCTCTCGGCCAGCGCCAGGCCGGTGCGGCCGGGGATGTCGTAGAGCAGCACGGGCAGCGAGGTGGCCTCGACGACCGTGCGGGTGTGGGCGATCACGCCGGCTTGCGGGGGCTTGTTGTAGTAGGGGGTCACGACCAGCAGGCCGGACGCGCCGGCCTTCTCGGCGTCCTGGGCCATGCCGACCGCGTGCACGGTGTCGTTGCTGCCGACCCCCGCGACGACGTGCGCCCGGCCACCGACGGCGTCCACGACCGCGCGCAGCAGGTCGGCCTTCTCCGCCCGGTGGGTGGTCGGGGCCTCCCCCGTCGTACCGCTGACGACGAGGCCGTCGTTGCCCTCGCTGACCAGGCGCTCGGCCAGCTGACCCGCTCGCTTCAGGTCCACGTCGCCGTCGCTGGTGAAGGGCGTCACCATCGCGGTGAGGACGCGGCCGAACGGCGGAGCTGTCATGCCTTGGAGGCTATCCCTCGGCCACAAGCGGACTTGCCGCGACCTCGGAGCCGTCCGGCAGGGTCGAGATGGTGAAGTCGTTGAAGACGTGCGCCGCGATGCGCTGTAGCTCGCGCAGCATGGCGATCGCGAGCTCGCGGATCTCCACGTCGGCGTGCTCGGAGGCGCGCATCGCCACGAAGTGGCGCATCGCGCGGTAGTTGCCGGTCACCACGATGCGGGTCTCGGTCGCGTTGGGCAGCACCGCGCGCGCGGCCTGGCGGGCCTGCTTGCGCCGCGCCGTCACGTTCTCGACGTCGGCGAACTTCTTCTCCAGACCCTCGAGCAACTTCGTGTACGACGACAGCGCCGCCTCGGACGCCTCCTGGAACAGGGCGTGCAGCTCCGGGTCCTCCGCGATGACGCCCGGCTCGACCATCGCCGCGTCGCGCTCCGGCACGTAGCGCTGCGAGAGCTGGCTGTAGGAGAAGTGCCGGTGCCGGATCAGTTCGTGGGTGAGGGACCGGCTGATGCCGGTGAGGTAGAACGACACACTGCCGTGCTCGAGCACGGACAGATGGCCGACGTCGAGGATGTGCTTGAGGTAGCCCTCGTTGGTCGCGGTGGCCGGGTTGGGCTTTCCCCAGCTCTGGTAGCAGGCCCGGCCGGCGAACTCGGCGAGCGCCTGGCCGCCGTCGACGTCGGTCTCCCACGGCACGTCCGACGGCGGGTCGAAGTGGGTGTAGGCGATGACCTGGACCTTGAGCGGGGCGAGCGCGACCACGAGCGGGTTCTCCTGCGGAAGGGCGGGCCGCGGGTGGGGAAGGGCGGCACCACCGAGGGTAGCCGCCGGCCCGGCCCCTCGAGGGCTGCCGCGCCGGTGTTGACGTGCCGCCGTTGTGATGCCACAATGACGTCATGTTGACGATACATGACGCCACCGCGATGTCATCGATGTCGTGGAGCTGAGCCCGCACCTTGCCGCCCTGCGCGGCGACCTGTCGGCCGCCGCGGCCGTCGGCGGCGACGAGGTCGCCCGGGCCGCGAGCCTGCTCGGCGACGCGATCGAGCCCGCCCTGCGCCTGGTGCTGCTCGACCTGCTCGCCGAGGCCGCCGCGGAGCTGTCCGACCAGCTGCCGGGGGCACGCGTGGAGCTCCGGCTGCGCGGCCGCGAGCCCGAGCTGGTCGCCACCGTCCAGACCCCGCCGTCCGCGCCGGCCCCGGAGCCCACTGGGGACGACGGTCCGGCCCGGCTGACGCTCCGGCTGCCCGAGGCCCTCAAGGCGCGCACGGAAGCCGCCGCGACGCTCGAGAACCTCAGCGTCAACAGCTGGCTCGTGCGCGCCGTGCAGTCCGCCCTCGACCCGTCGCCCACCTTCCCGTTCCTCGGCAGCCCGGGCGGTCCCCGCCGCCTGCAGGGCTACGGCCGGGCCTGAGACCAGGAGTCCCATGACCACCTTCACGACCGATGGACCCGTCGACGCACGGGTCCGCTTCCACGGCGGCACCGTCGAGGTCGACGCCACCGGCGACGGCCCGGCCGGCGCGACCGTCGAGGCCCTCGACCCGTCCGACGAGCGCAGTGTGGCGGCCGCCCGCGGGGCCCGCATCGACTGCGTCGCCGGCCGGCTCACTGTCGACGTCCCCGGCAAGGGGAAGTGGCGGGGCGGCATCAAGGTGCGGATCCGCCTCCAGCTGCCCCCGCTGTCGAAGCTGACCAGCGAGTCGGGCGAGGTCCGACTGCACGGCACCGGCGAGCTCGCGAACCTGGTGGTCCGGACCGGCTCCGGCGACATCGACGTGGCCGAGGTCCGTGACGGCCTCGACATCAAGGCCGGCGACGCCACCGCTGTCGTCGGCGGGTCCCCGCGGCGCATCAGCTTCACCACCGGCAACGGCCAGCTGACAGCCGACGCCGCCGGCGACGTGACGTTCAAGACGGGCCACGGCCGGGCGACCCTGGGCAGCACCTCGGGCGCCGTCGTGGTCAAGGGCGGCAACGTG
>JAWWOJ010000062.1:0-3233 GCA_033851885.1 Frankiales bacterium
ACGCCGTCGATCCGCGACGTCATCGCGTTCCCGAAGAGCGGCGGCGGCTACGACCCGCTGACCGCGGCGCCGGCGCCGATCACCGCCGAGCAGCGTGCCGAGGCCGGCGTCGACGCCCTCCCCGACGGCGCATGAATGGATACCGCACTTCCCTTTGCGGCCCTGAAACCGAAGTGCGGTATCCATTCATCGCGGCTCACCAGCGGGAGCGGACCTGCAGGGGGCCGCTCGTGAAGTGGTGGTCGTTGTGCATGCCGAGGTGCCGGTAGAGGCCGCCGCCGGCGACGTTGTCGGTATACATCGCGAGGGTCACCAGGTCGGCGCCGTCCTCGAAGAGGCGACGGGTCAGGGCGGCCGTCACGGCGGCTCCGAGGCCCTGACCGCGCGCTGATGGGTGTACGGCGATGCTCGACAGGTGCCCGACGCCGGTCGTCCCGGAGGTGTCGGCCGCGCAGGCCAGCAGCCCGTCGGGTCCGTGGACGCCGACCCACCGCAGTACGTGGGGATCATCCGCTCGGGCACTGGCCGTGGGGGACGCGAGCTCCAGTAGCGGCGCCACTTCTTCAGGGAGTACGTCGACGACCTCGCGCTCCAGGAGCTGCGACGGCATCGGGGCGTCGACCCACCAGAACTCCCAGTCGGTGCCGTCGACGGCGACCCAGGCGGGCAGCAGCGGCGGGGTCCCTCGCGGCATCGTGACCCGGGTGTTGTGAGGGATCTCGTTGATGAGGTCGGCGAGCAGCGCGGCCACGTGGGCCGGCTCGCCCAGGGACATCAGGTACCCGACGTGCTCCTCGGGATCCGTTGCCCGCCAGGCGACGGCACCGTGGCCGGTCCAGCCCGTGACCTCGGGAGCGCGTAACGAACCGCGGACGTAGGGGTCGTGGTCGGTCGCGAGCAGCACTTCTGCGGCGGAGGTCAGGATGGTGACGGCCACCCACTGACCCTAGCCAGTGGTGCGGCGGCGCCTCATCCGAATTCCCGCGGCGAGCAGCACGATCGCGAGGAACGGCAGCCCGGTGCTGAGCCCTGTGGCCGCGAGGTGGCCACCCGCGCCGCTCGCCGGGTTGTCGCCGCTGGGAGTCACCGGCGGCGTGAGCGGCGCCGGGGCACCCGTGCCGGCAGGGGCGCCGAAGCGGTAGTTGAAGGTCTTGGTGCCCTCGAGCTGCAGCGGCGCGATGTCGGCGAAGCTGGCGCCGTTGTTCTGCGGGACCGCACCCCCCTGCGGGCTGGCGGTGACGAAGGCCGAGACCTCCTCGAGCAGACTCTTGCTCGTCGGGTTGCCGATCGCCGACAGCGGGATCGAGATCGTGATGCCCCCGTCTGTCGATCCGGTGCCGGCGACCACCGGGGTGTTGACCGCCAGCGGCGAGCCGGGCGGCGCGTCATAGGTGAGGTAGTTGGGCTTGCACCCCGACACCGAGCAGAGGTCGACCGCGGCGGTATGGCCGCCGTAGAACGACGTGTTGCCGGCGACCGTCGACTCGGCCGCCATGAAGTACAGCGTGTTGCCCATCTGCCAGCGGACGATCACCTGTGCGGTCTCGGTCAGGGCGGTCTGCGCCACGCTGGTGAGCGAGCCGCCGGTCTTGATCTTGGCGACCAGGTTGTTGCCGACCTTGGTCAGCTTGAGCGAGGTGATGTCGGCGCCGGGCACGTTGGTGCCGCCCAGCGGCTTGAGCAGCGCGTCGCCCTTCGGGTCGGTGATCGAGCTGACCGGCGCGGTCGACTCGTAGGGCGTGAGGAGCTTGCCGGTCAGCGCGCTGTAGCCGGTGTTCTGCGTGACGATCGTGTCCAGCGCGGCGCCCTGATGGTCGGCCGCGGTGTCGTTGACGCTGCCCGAGAAGTCACCGGCCTGTGACAGCCCGTTGCTCGAGTCGGTGTAGACGATCCGGGCCCGCCCGTTGAGCGGGTCGACGATCAGCTTGAAGAAGTCGGCCTGGTTGCGGTTGCCGGCGCCGGTGATGCAGGCGGTGCCGAGCAGGCAGATGTCGTTGTAGTGCATCGGGTGCGGGGCGGCCTTGACCTGGTGGCTGACCGGGGCGGTGGTGTTGGCCTTCGTGACCTGGTTGAACCAGAGGTCCCAGGTCTGGCCCTTCTTGGCACTCGGGCCGCCGTTGCCGAGCTGCTTGAGCGTGCTCTTGGTGCCGTACCAGGCCACGTCGATGATCCCGGGCGCCTTGCCGGCCGCGACCCAGGGGAACACGTTGACGTTGGAGGGCGCGCGGCTGATCTGCCGCGGCGTGCTCCAGTGCTTCCACTCGTTGTCGGCTCCGGGCGGCGCCCACGAATACCAGACGTTGAAGGTCTTGTCCTCGACCCACACGGCGTACAGGTTGCGGGCACCGTCCTGCGTCAGGACGGGGAACAGCGTCTGCGGGTCGCCGACCAGGTCGGTCGCGATGTCGTTGTAGTGGAACGTCAGCAGCCCGGTCGCGCTGGGCTTGCCGACCACCAGCGCGAGGCTGTTGTTCTTCTTGCCGGTGGTCATGCCGAGGAACGTGCCGGTGTGCTGGTCGACCAGCGGCACGCCGTGGTTGGGGCTGTGTACGCCGTCGTTGCCGTACTCGCCTGCGACGGTGCTGTAGTTGGTGCCGTCCGTGGACAGGTCGACGGCGTCGCCGGTCGTCTGGTCGGCGTACTCCATGTAGTTGAGCGGCACCTTGCCCTTGTAGGGGCTGATCGTGTGGTCGCTCGGCTGTGGGTCGAACAGCGCCATCCACTGCCGGTCGCCGCCGGGCGTGCCGATCGCGAGCGGGTTGGCGGTGCTGGTCGTCTTGCCGTCGTCGGTCGTCGTGACGGCGGTGAAGCTCGCGAGCGCGGCCAGGTCGTTGAAGAACGCCTGCCCGTTGTGGGCGATCTTGATCTCGGTGTCACCGCCGCCCGGGCCCAGGGCGCTCTTGGTCGGCACGTAGCCGAGCGAGCCTGCCCGGTCGGTGTTGCCCGGCAGGTTCTGCACGATCCGGTAGCTGTCGCCGCCGTCGACGCTGACGTTCCAGATGCTGCGCTGGGTCCCGGTGCCCTGCGGTCCGGTGGCGTGGATGGCACCGGACTTCGGGTTGACCTCGAGGTTGGGCTCGCCGTAGACGTGGATCGGGTCCACGATCCGCGGGACCCCGAACGAGGGAGTCGTCGTGGGGCCGGCGGCGAAGCTGGCTGGCGCCAGCGCGGCGGTGCAGGCGAGGGCAACGGCAGGGACAAGCAGCTGGGTACGGCGCACAGCACCCCTTTCG
>JAWWOJ010000077.1:0-4141 GCA_033851885.1 Frankiales bacterium
GAGACCCCCTGGGACGCGAGCTCATGGTCGGCCAGCTCCTGGTCAGCCCGGCAGTGGGCGGCCCGGCAGTGGTCCGCGCGCCAGTGGTCGGCCCGCCAGTGGTCCGCGCGGCAGTGGTCCGCGCGCCAGTGGAGTGCGAACACGTGGGGGTAAGGCGCCTGGTCGCCGTCGTCGTCGCCCTGGGCCTGCTGGCCCAGGGCAGCGCGCTGCTCGGGCTCGACAACCTCGAGGCCATCGCACCGACCGGCGTCGCCTGGGCGCAGGGGTGGGTGCTCGTCTCGCTGTGCTTCGCGCTGACGCTCGCCAGCGACTGGGCGTCGGTCCCGGTGCGGCACGGCGAGCAGCGGGAGGACCTCACGTTCTTCGAGGCCGCCTGCGTCGTCGACGTGCTGGTGCTGCCGTCGCACTGGGCGCTGGTACTGCCGGTGGCCGCCACCCTGGTCTGCTCGCTGCTGCGCCGGCGCGGCCCCACGAAGGCGCTGTTCAACGCCGGCAACCTCGCGATCGGCGTCGCGATCCTCGTCCCCACGAGCCACCTGATCGCCCGCGACGGGCTCTCGACGCAGACCGTCGCTGGCCTCACCCTCGGCATGCTGGGGCTGTGCGCCGTCAACCTCGTCGCGCTGTCGATGGTGCTCGCGATCGTGGCCGACGCCCGCCCCCTGCAGGTGATCCGCGAAGGCGCCGGGCTGTCCGCGATCACCGCTGTGTGCACGGTCGCCCTCGGCGGCACCTTCGTGGTCCTGGCCTCGGTGGCGCCGGGACTCCTGCCCTTTGCCGTGCTGCCGGCCGGCGCGCTGATGTTCGCGTTCCAGTCGCAAGCCCAGGAGGCGGAGGAGCGTGAGCGCTCGCAGCGGCTGCTCGGCCTGTCGCAGATGTTGGCCGGCCGGCTCGACGGCGACGTGCTGGCGTCGTTCCTGGAGATGGGCCGGCAGGCCTTCGGCGTCGACCTCGCGCTCGCGCTGCTCGACCCCACCGCCGCTCCCGGCGGCGCCTACCCGTTGACGGTGTGCGATGACCGCGAGTTCGGCCGCGGGCGACGTGCCGCGTCGCTCTACGAGGCCGACCTGCTCTGGCGCACCGACAGCGCCACCGTGCTCACCGACGGCCTGCCGGAGGACTGGCGGGCGGCACTTGTCGCACCGCTGGAGGCCGAGGGCCGACGCATCGGCGTCGTGGTCCTGGCCAGCCGGTCGAAGCGGCACAGCCTGAACGCCGGGGCCGCCACCCTCCTCAACCCGCTGGCGTCGGCACTCGCCGTCGCCCTGCGCGCCGCGGCGCAGCTCGAGCGGCTCGAGGAGGAGCGCAGCAAGCTCAAGGCCGTCGTCGACCAGTCCTCCGACGGGATCCTCGTGCTCAACGGCCGCGGGGTGGTCCAGCTCTGGAGCCCTGCCATGGAGGCCCTGACGGGACGCACCGAGGTGGCCGCGCTGGGCCGGCCGATCGCGGCGCTGCTCGCGATGTCGGGCAGCGACGGGACCGCCGTCGACGCCTTCGCCAGCGGCCGGGACCAGATGTCGGTCGACAGCCCGCACGTCATCATCGAGCTCGTCCTCACCCGTGACGACGGCGAGCGCCGGGTCGTCCGGTGCGCCCACGCCGGCGTCTTCGACGGCGACGAGCTGGTCCGCGACGTCGTGATGCTGCACGACGTCACCCGGGAACGGCAGGTCGAGCGGCTCAAGGCCGACTTCATCGCCACCGTGTCCCACGAGCTGCGCACCCCCGTCACCCCGATCAAGGGCTACGCGGACCTGCTGCGCCGGCGCGGCCACGCCATGACCGAGGAGAAGCGCAACGAGTGCCTCGACGTCATCTCCGACCGCGCGACGCACCTCACCCGGCTCGTCGAGGACCTGCTGCTCGCATCCCGGATCTCGGCCACCGAGAGCACCGGGCGCGGCAAGGTCGACATGGCCAGCGACGACCTCGCGGCCCTGGTACGCCGGGCCTGCGGCGACTTCGGCGACCAGAACGCCCGCCTCGCGATCGAGGTTCCTGCCACGCCGGTGCTCGTCGACTGCGACCCGGTGCGGGTGATCCAGGTGCTGACCAACCTGGTCTCCAACGCGTTGAAGTACTCCGGTCCCGGAAGCCCGGTGGTGGTCCGGCTCCGGCCCAAGGGCGCGAAAGCGGTCGTCGAGGTGCAGGACGTCGGCCGCGGCATCCCCGCGGACCAGGTGGACAAGGTCTTCGACAAGTTCCACCGGGTCGAGGACCCGATGCTCATGACCACCGGAGGCACCGGGCTGGGGCTCTACATCGCCCGCGAACTGGCCGTCGCCATGGGTGGCAGCCTCACCTGCGCCTCGACGCTCGGTGTGGGCTCCGTGTTCACCCTGTCACTGTCCGTAGCTGGTACGACGCCTCGGGCGGCGCCGGCGGATGTCCCGCTGGCCGAGCTGGGCGGAGCCTCCGAGGCCCCCGAGGACCTGCTCCTGGAGGTCCCCCGGCCCCGCCGCGCACCCCCATGGGTGACCGCCCCGCCACGCCCGGAGCCCGCTGACGGGGTTATCGCGCCGTAGACCGCTAGGGTTCAGCGTGAAAGCGCCGCGCGCCACGCGGCGTGGGCACCCGGGGCACGCGTCCCCACCGACGACCAGGAGGACCCCGTGGCGGAGACTTACAACGGCTACTGCGTCAAGTGCAAGGAGAAGCGCGACTTCGACGGCGAGGTCAAGGTGAGCGACTCCGGTCGCCGCATGGCCCAGGGTCTCTGCCCCGTGTGCGGAACGAAGATGAACCGCATCCTCGGCAAGGCCTGACCCGCAGTCTGCTCGGTACGGGCGGTCTCCCCTCGGGGAGGCCGCCCGTTCTGCGTGTGTGGACAGCGCGCCCTTGTGGACGTGTTCCCCGCTCCACAGGCCGGCGGTGCCACGGTGGCCCCTCCCGACCCGCTGGAGGATCCCGTGCGCCCCGTCCTCGTCCCGTCCGCCCGCCGGCTCTGGCGCGACCCTGCCACCCTGCAGGTCGGCCGCCCGTCCGCACGCACCCAGCTCGTGCAGGGCCTCACCCCCGAGCGGCGCGCGCTGCTCCCGCTCCTCGACGGGTCGCTGACCCGTGATCAGGTGGTCGCGCAGGCCCGCGCGGCCGGTTGCCTCGACGCCGACGAGGTGCTGAGCGTGCTGGAGGACGGCGGGCTGGTCCTCGACGCCGACGACCTGGCACCGGCCGGTCTCGACCGCACCGAGCGCGAGAGGTTGTCCCCCGACCTCGCGTCGCTGGCGCTCACCCGCGGCAGGCGCGCCGCAGGCGCCCTGCTGGCACGTCGCTCCGCCCGCGTCGTGGTGCACGGCGGCGGCCGGGTCGGCGGCCCGCTCGCGGCGCTGCTCGCGGCCGCGGGCGTGGGCACCGTCGACGTCCGCGACGGCCAGACCACCCGTGCCTCGGACACCGCCGTCGGTGGGCTCGACGTCTCCGACCTGGGTCGGCCGCGCGGCGAGGCGATGGCGGCCCGGTTGCGCACGCTCGGTTCCGCGCGGCCCCCGGCGCTCGTCGTGCTCGCCGACGACGGCGCGGCGATCACGGCCGCGCACCTGGCCCGGGCCGGCACTCCGCACCTGCTGGCGTTCGTCGAGGAGGCACGCGGCGTCGTCGGTCCGCTCGTGCTGCCCGGCAGCTCGCCGTGCGTGCGATGCCTGGAGCTGGTGCGCACCGCGTGCGATCCCGACTGGCCGATCCTGCTCACGCAGGTCGACCGGGGGCCGCGGGCCGCGCTGGCCTGCGACGGCGTGCTCGCGGCCGCGGTCGCCGCACAGGCCGCGCTGCAGGTGCTGCAGCTGCTGGAGGGCGACACGCCCGCAAGCGTCGGAGGCACCCTAGAGCTCGAGCTCCCCGGCTGGCGGTGGCGGCGGCGCAGCTGGCCGCAGCACCCGGACTGCGACTGCGCCTGGGCCCAAGCGGTGGCTTAAGGAGCGGGGGACCCCGCGGCCAGGGACACTGTGCAGGTGAGCGACATCCCCAAGCGCGCCGTCACCCGCGGCGCCAAGCTGGCGACGCTGCCCATCGGCGTCGCGGGGCGGGGGGCACTGGGCCTCGGCAAGCGCATCGGTGGCAAGTCGGCGGAGGCCGTGGCCGCTGAGCTGCAGGCACGGACCGCCGAGCAGCTGTTCCAGGTGCTGGGGCAGCTCAAGGGCGGCGC
>JAWWOJ010000227.1:0-4009 GCA_033851885.1 Frankiales bacterium
CGCAGCGCCTCGGCGACCTGGTTGGCGAGCTGGAGCAACCTGCCGCCGGAGCGCTGGTTGACCGAGAGGCTGTAGACACCGGCCGGCTCGCCGGACGCCGACGGGAAGTGCCCGGGGAAGCCGTCGAGGTTGGAGACCGACGCCCCGCGCCAGCCGTAGATCGCCTGACAGGGGTCGCCGACCGCCGTCACCGCATGTCCGCCACCGAAGAGCCCGGCGAGCATGCGGCGCTGCGCCACCGAGGTGTCCTGGTACTCGTCGAGCAGGACGACCTTCGCCGTCGCCCGCTCGAAGGCCCCCACCTCGGGGATCTGCTCCGCGAGCCGCGCACCGAGCGACACCTGGTCGCCGAAGTCGACGGCGTCGAGGTCGCGCTTGGCCTCGCGGTAGGCGGCCACGACCTGGGCGAGCTCCTGGCGCTGCTGCGACACACTCAGCCAGCGGGTGAGGGTGTCGGTGTGGGTCTTGGTGCCCTTGACGCCCTCGAAGGACGCCGCCATGGCGGTGAGGCGGTCGGCCCACCCGGCTTCCCAGGCCAGCAGCTCGTCGGGCGTGACCAGGTGCTCCGACAGCTCGGAGTCGAGTGACACGAGCTCGCCCACCAGCATCGACAGCGGCCGGGTCAGGGCGCGCACCGGGCCGCGGTGCCGTCGCAGCACCCGGGCCGCGAGTTGGAAGCGCGTCGCGTCGGCGAGCAACCGCGACCGCGGCTCGACCCCGAGGCGCAGTCCGTGCTCGGTGACGAGCCGGCCGGCAAAGGCGTGGTAGGTCGACACCACGGGTTCGCCGCGGTCGTCACGGCGTACGGAGATCCCCGCAGCCGCAAGCGATCTGCTGATCTTCGCCGCCAGCTCGGCCGCGGCCTTGTTGGTGAAGGTGAGGCCGAGGACCTCCTCGGGGGCGACCAGCTCGTTGGCGACGAGCCACACGACTCGCGCGGCCATGACCGTGGTCTTGCCGGAGCCGGCGCCGGCCACGATGAGCCCGGGCGCCAGGGGGGCCGTGATCGCCGCGAGCTGCTCCTCGTTGAAGGGGAGGTCGAGGATGCGGCACAGCTCGTCGGTGTTCACGAGACCACCTGCCTGCCGTCGGGCTGCGCCGGGCAGGCGACTCTGAACGCGCACCGCTCGCAGCGCTCCTGCGGTGTCGGCGGGAAGGACTCCCCGAGCACCCGCACGACGGCCTTCTCGAGGAGCTGCTCGACCCAGGTGGGACCCGCGGGCAGGGCAGCCTGCTTCGGGACCTTGGGGCCGCCGCCCTTGTCGTCGAGCCTGAGCATGACGAGCTCGGCACCGCCGGGGACGGCATCCTTCACGTGTTCGTCGAGCGCGCCCTCCCGGACGGCGAGCTGGTAGGTGCCGAGCTGCGGGTGCTCCTCGACCTCCCGCGCCTTGGGAGGCGTCTTTCCTGTCTTGAGGTCGACGACGTGGACCAGCCCGTCCTCGTCGACCTCGACGCGGTCCATGAAGCCGCGCAGCTCCACGGTGGTCCCGGCGACCGGCAGGCTGACGGTGAAGGGGACCTCGGTCGCGACCAGCTCGCGACCGCGGTCGGCCGCGTGCCAGACGAGGAAGCGCCGCAGGCCCTCGCGGGCCTCGTCGTGCTGCTGCACCGACTGCCACGGTGCGTCGTAGGCGAGCTGCCCCCAGACCTTGTCGAGCCGCGCCATCAAGATGTCGAGGTCGGGCAGCGTGCTCCCCTTGGCGACCTCGTGCGCCAGCGCGTGCAGCACGCCACCGAACCCCATCGCGGTGCTCGTGGGCGACTCGGCGTGCACCTCGTGCTCGAGGAACCACCGCAGCGGGCACTCTTCGAGCTTTCCGAGCGACGTGCCCGACAGCCGGACCGGCTCGTCCGGGCCGAGCAGCGGGGTGTCGGACTCGGTGCTGTCCAGCAGCCCCCACCAACGGTCGGGTGTGGCAGCCGGGACGAGCAGCCGGCCGCTGTCGTCGGCAGCCGTCGCCAGCCGCGCGAGCCGGGCGGCCACCGCGCGCTGCATCGCTGGGCTCGACGAGGGATCCACGGCCCGACGCCGCAGCGTCGCGACCAGCGACGGCAGCGAGAGCGGCCGGGCGACCCGGTCGAGGTGCTGGGTCACCGAGAGCCCCGTCTCGGCAAGCAGCCGGGACGGGCGCTCGCCGTCGTCCTCGGGGCTGTCGACGGCCGTGACGACCAGCCGTCGACGGGCCCGGGTGCAGGCGACATAGAACAGCCGGCGCTCGTCGGCCAGCAGCTGCGCCCGGTCGAGGGGCTCGCGGAGGCCGTCCCGGTCGAGCCGTTCGGACTCGAGCAGCGTCGACCGCCGGCGCAGGTCGGGCCACCCGCCCTCCTGGACGCCGCAGACCACGACGACGTCCCACTCGAGCCCCTTGCTGCGGTGCGCGGTGAGCAAGCGCACGGCGTCACCGCGTACGCCCGCCTCGGCGAGGGTGTCCCCCGGGATCTGCTGGGCCTCGATCTCGTCGAGGATCGCGGTGACCTTGCCGGTGCGGCGCTCCGACGCCCGCGCGACCGTGGCAAACAGCGAGACGACGGCGTCGAGGTCACGGTCGGCCGCGCGGCCGGCGCTGCCACCGGCGAGTGACGCGGCCTCGAGGCGGTCCGGCCAGGGACTGCCGTGCCAGAGCTCCCACAAGGCCGCCTCGGGTCCCTCTGGGAGCTTGGCCCGCGCCGCCGCCAGCAACCCCGCGAGCCGGGCCGCCGGCCGCGCGACCTGGGCGTCGAGGGTGATCAGATGCCGGGGATCGGCGACCGCCTCGCGGAGCAGCTCCGCCGACGGCGCCGGCAGCCGCGAGGGTGCGTCGGCCTCCCGCTGCCCGATCCGGTCGAGCTCGCGCAGGTCGCGGCCGAGCCTCCGGAGCGCGCCCGGGTCGGCACCACCCAGCGGCGACAGCAGCAGCTGCCTGGCCGCCTCCGTGGTGAGGAGCGCCGGGTCGTGCACGACCCGCAGCGCGAGCAGCAGCGGAGCCACGGCGGGCTCCTGGGCGAGCGGCAGCTCGTCACCCGCCACCTCGAGCGGCACCCCGGCGGCGGTCAGCACGCGGCGCAGCAGCGGCACCGATCGCGCACCGGACCTGACCAGGACGGCCATCCGCGACCAGGGCGTGCCGCGCTCGAGGTGCTCGCGCCGCAGCAGGTCGGCGACGGCATCTGCCTCGGCGCCGACCGACGGGTGCGTGTGCACCTCCGCCGTGCCGGCCACAGCGGTCCCGGCGTCGAGGGCGCGCAGCTCACGGAGGCTGGGCAGCAGCGGGATCGGGTCGGCCAGCCGTCGCGACACCGCGAGCAGCTCGGCGCCGGAGCGTCGGCAGGTCCGGAGAGCCAGCACCGGGGCAGCCGTCCCGTCCACCCGCGGAAAGCGGTCGGGAAACTGGAGCAGCCCGGAGACCTCGGCCCCGCGAAAGGCATAGATGGCCTGGTCCGGGTCGCCCACCACCACCAGGTCGCGGCCTTGCCCGGCGATCGCCTGCAGCAGCCGCTCCTGCGCCGGGTCGGTGTCCTGGTATTCGTCGACGTAGACGGCGCGGTAGCGGCGGCGCAGCTCCTCAGCGACCGCCGGCTGCTCGGCGAGCAGCACCGCCCGGTGCACGAGCTCGGCGTAGTCGACGGCGCCCTGCGCGTCGAGCACGTCGAGGTACTCACCGAAGAACGAGGCCATGGCTGCCCAGTCGTCGCGGCCCTCCCGCACCGCCAGTGCCCCGAGATCGGCGGGGTCGAGGCCCACCTCGCGGGCCCGCGACAGCAGCGCCCGCACCTCCTCGGCGAGCCCGCGGGTGGTCAGCGCGGCGCGCAGGTCCGGCGGCCAGCTGCGGCCGACGTCGAGCGAGCCTCGCAGCAGGTCCCGAAGAGCGACGTCCTGCTCGGGCCCGGACAACAGGCGCAACGGGTCGTTCCACAGCCCGGCCGGCTGGTGCTCGCGCACGAGGGCATAGCAGAACGCGTGGAACGTCCACGCCGACGGGCCGGCGGTCGGCATCCCGAGCCGGGCGCTGATCCGCTCACGGAGCTC
>JAWWOJ010000246.1:0-17081 GCA_033851885.1 Frankiales bacterium
GTCGAGCAGCGCCTCCGGTCCGGGCTCGAACTCATACAGCGGCAGCGGCCCGTCCGGCGGCGGCGCGTCCGACTCCTCGACGACCAGCGGCAGGACCCGTACGGCGGTGGCCTTCTGCGTCAGGGCGGAGACGTACTCGGTGAAGACGATGTGGATCTCGTCGACGCCGCCCTCCTCGGTGGCCTTCACGAAGGCCTCGATGAGGGTGTCCGCGACCTCCTTGGCGTGGGCGTAGCTCGGCTTCTCGGAGAAGCCGCTCCACGCCTGCTCCACGGGGCGGTTGCGGAACCGGTAGTAGCCCTGGCCCTTGCGGCCGACGAGGTAGCTCACCGGCTCCTTGCCCTCGCCGCGGAGCAGGTTGCCGAGTGCCTCGGCCTGCTTCACCGCATTGGAGCTGTAGCCGCCGGCGAGGCCGCGGTCGCTGGTGATGACCAGGACGGCAGCGCGCGACGGGTTCGGCTTCTCGTTGACGAGCGGGTGGTCGATCGTCGACTGCGACGCCAGCGCCGACAGCACCCGCGTGATCTCGCGCTCGTAGGGGCGGGCGGCCGCGACCGCCGCCTGCGCCTTGGCGATCCGCGACGCGGCGATGAGCTCCATCGCCTTGGTGATCTTCTTGGTCGACTGCATCGCCTTGATACGGCGACGGTAGACGCTGAGCTGGGCACCCATGACTAGTGCTTGTCAGCCGGCGCGGGCCGGTGGGCCGTGATCTTCTCCTGGCCCTCGTCGCCCTTGGCCATGGCAGCGACGGGCTCATCCTTGATCAGGGGCGTGCCGTCGCTGATCTGGAACTGCTTGCTGAACTCCGCGATGGCGGACTTCAGCTGCTCGATCGTGCCGTCCTCGAGCTTGCCGGTCTGCACGATGGTGTCGTAGATACCCTGGTGCGAGCGGGTCACGAAGTCGAGGAACTCGCTCTCGAAGCGACGCACGTCGGCGACCGGCACGATGTCGACGTAGCCGTTGGTGCCGGCCCAGATCGACACGACCTGGCGCTCGACCGGGTACGGCGAGAACTGGCCCTGCTTCAGCAACTCGACGAGACGCTGACCGCGCTCGAGCTGGGCCTTGGAGGCCTTGTCGAGGTCGGAGGCGAACGCCGAGAAGGCCTCGAGCTCGCGGTACTGGGCCAGGTCGAGGCGCAGTCGGCCCGAGACCGACTTCATGGCCTTGATCTGGGCGTTGCCGCCGACCCGGGACACCGAGATGCCGACGTTGATGGCAGGACGGACACCGGAGTTGAACAGGTCGGACTGCAGGAAGATCTGACCGTCGGTGATGGAGATGACGTTGGTCGGGATGAACGCCGAGACGTCGTTGCCCTTCGTCTCGACCAGCGGCAGGCCGGTCATCGATCCGCCGCCGAGCTCGTCGGACAGCTTCGCGCAGCGCTCGAGCAGCCGGCTGTGCAGGTAGAAGACATCACCGGGGTAGGCCTCACGGCCCGGCGGCCGGCGGAGCAGCAGCGAGATCGCGCGGTAGGCGTCGGCCTGCTTGGAGAGGTCGTCGAAGACGATCAGGACGTGCTGGCCCTGGTACATCCAGTGCTGGCCGATGGCTGAGCCCGTGTAGGGCGCGAGGTACTTCAGGCCGGCCGGCTGCGAAGCGGGTGCCGCGACGATGGTGGTGTACTCCAGCGCACCGGTCTCCTCGAGGCGCGCGACGAGCTCGGCGATCGTCGAGCCCTTCTGGCCGATCGCGACGTAGATGCACTTGACCTGGAGCTTCGGATCGCCCGACTTCCAGTTGTCGCGCTGGTTGATGATGGCGTCGAGCGCCACCGCGGTCTTGCCGGTCTGACGGTCACCGATGATGAGCTGGCGCTGACCACGACCGATGGGCGTCATGGCGTCGATGGCCTTGATTCCGGTCTGCAGCGGCTCGGTGACCGGCTGGCGCTGCACGACGGTGGGCGCCTGCAGCTCCAGGATGCGGCGGCCCTCCGCGACGATGGGGCCCTTGCCGTCGAGCGGGTTGCCGAGCGGGTCGACGACCCGGCCGAGGAAGCCGTCGCCGACGGGGGCGGACAGGACCTCACCGGTACGACGGACCTCCTGGCCTTCCTCGATGTGCGAGGCCTCGCCGAGGATGACGCAGCCGATCTCGCGCTCGTCGAGGTTCAGCGCCAGGCCGAGGACGCCGCCCTCGAACTCGAGCAGCTCGTTGGTCATGGCCGAGGGCAGGCCCTCCAGGCGCGCGATGCCGTCACCGGTCTCGATGACGCGGCCGACCTCCTCCCGCGCCGTCTCCGGCTTGTAGGCCTCGACGTACTGCTCGATCGCGTTCCGGATCTCCTCCGGTCGAATCGCCAGCTCGGTCATCGTTCCTGCTCTCTGTTCTTGGTACGGCGTGCGGTGCGTGTGTCGTGGGTCGTGCGGGAGCAGCGTGGCTGCGCAGACGTGGTCAGACGTGGTCAGACGTGGTCGGCGAGCTGGCGACGGGCGCCGTCGAGGCGGCGGACGACGCTGGCGTCGATCACCTCTTCCCCGACGCGGACGACCAGCCCACCCAGCAGCTGCGGGTCGACCTCGACCCGCAGCCCCACCTGGCGGCCGTAGAGCCGTGACAGCTCCTGGGCGAGTCGGTCGAGCTGAGGCTGGGACGGCTGGACGGCCGCCGTGACGCGTGCGTTCAGCCGGTTGCGCAGGTCGGCGGCGAGCCGGGCGAACTCGGTGAGCGCCTCCGCGAACGAGCGTCGGCGCGCACCCGCCGCCGCGACGATCACCCGCAGGGTCGCCTCGGTGGTCTTGTCGCCCAGCAGCGCCGACAGCAGTCGGCGCTTGCCGGCCGGGTCATGGTTGGGGTCGTCGAGCGCCAGCCGCAGGTCGGCCTCGCTGTCCACGATGCGTTCGAACCGGAACAGCTCGTCCTCGACGCGGTCCAGCGTGCCCTCGCCGTCCGCCTGGAGGAACGAGGCCGTGACGCCGAGCGCCTCGAGACCGTCGACCAGGTCGCCGGGGCGCGACCAGCGCAGCGCGACGACCTCGACCAGAAGCTGCGTGGTCATCGCCGAGACCCTGTCGCCGAGCAGCGCCGTCACCAGCGCCGTCTTCGCGTCGACCTCCACCGCTGTGTCGGCCAGCGTCCTGCGCAGCGGCAGCTCCCGGCCGAGCAGCTCGACGACGGCCAGCAACTCCTCCGACAGGGTGCCGAGCTCGGCCGGTGAGGCGCCGAGGCCGGACAGGCGGGTTCGGGCCTCCGCGAGGGCGGTACGGCTTGCTCCGAGCATCAGGTCGCCTGGTTCGCTTCGAGCTCCGCGAGGAAGCGGTCGACGACCCGCTGCTGGAGGGCCTCGTCACCGAGCGACTCGCCCACGATGCGGCTGGCCAGCTCGACGGCGAGCCCACCCACCTCGCGGCGGAGCTGCGAGAGCGCCTGGCGGTGCTCGACGGTCAACCGGTCCTCGGCCTGGCGCGTGACGGCCTCAGCGGCCCGCCTGGCCTCGTCCTTGGCGGCCTCGATGGTCTCGCTGCGGAGCCGGAACGCATCCTCCCGGGTGCGCGCCGCCTCGGTGCGTGCCTCCGCCATCATCGCGGCGTAGTCGGCCTCGGCGGCCTGGAGCCGCTCCGCGGCGAGCCGGCTGTCTTCCAGCTGCTGCCGGATGATCTCCTGCCGCTTGCTCAGGTTGGCCTGGATCGCCGGCACGATGTAGCGCCACATGAACGCCAGGATGACCAGGAAGGCGACGATCTCCGCGAGGAAGGTCGCATCCGGGATGAGGAAGTTCCCCGAGGCTTGTGGTGAGGACACAGCTGGCTCTTACTTGCCGAGGACGAAGACGAAGTAGCCCATGAAGGCCAGGTTGATGAAGTACATCGCCTCGACCAGACCGACCGTGATGTAGAACAGGGTGCTCAGCCGGCCGGCCGCCTCGGGCTGACGGGCGACACCGGCGATGTACTGGCTACCGGCCAGACCGTCACCGATGCCAGCGCCGATGGCGCCACCGGCGAGGGCGAGGCCACCGCCGACCATCGCGCCGGCGACCGTGACCGCGTGCTCCATTGTTGCCATCTGCGTGTCTCTCCTAGGTGAGGTGCTCCACCGCGGCGCGGCGGGTTCTGAGGTCAGGTGGTCAGTGAGCGTCGCCGACGGCGAAGCTGAAGTAGACGATCGTGAGAAGCGCGAAGATGAGGGCCTGGATGCCGCCGATGAACATGTCGAACAGCTTCCAGACCACCGTCGGGAGCCACAGCACGAACGACGGCATCAGCGCGATCAGCTGGATCATCAGGCCACCGGCGAACAGGTTGCCGAAGAGTCGCAGTGCCAGCGAGAGCGGCTTGGCGACCTCCTCGATGCCCCGGAACGGGATCAGCCAGCGAGGAGCGCCTGTGAAGCTCTTGGCGTAGCCCAGCAGGCCCTTTTTCTGGATGCCCGTGATGTGCACCCAGACGAGGACGAGCACGGCCATGGCGGCGGTCAGGTTGATGTCGGAGGTCGGGGAGATCAGCCTGTCCTGGGTCGGGATGATCTCGACCCAGTTGGCGATCAGGATGAAGCCGAACAGCGTCGTGGCCAGCGGCACGACGAACGGCGCCACCTTCACCCCGAACGAGTCCTCGACGAGGCCTTGCATGTAGTCGACCAGCGACTCGAACACCAGCTGCAGCTTGCCGGGCACCCCGGCCGGGCTGATCTGGGCCCGCATCACCAGGCCGAGCGCGATCAGGACGCCGCCCGCGACGATCGTCGAGATCACGGTGTCGCGGTTCATGCCGAGGCCGAACAACGTGAACCTCGGGTGCTCGCCGACGGTGATGTCGCCCGCCAGGACAAGGGCCCTCATCATCTAGAGCCGAGCCTCCTTCATGGCCGCGCCGAGCTGCGAGAGCAGCGCGAGGATCTGGTAGCCGGCGAGGCCGAGGAGCAGCACCCAGCCGTTCGGACGGGCGAGGAAGGCGATGACCAGGGCTACCGCGCTGACCAGACCGAGTCGGCCCAGCGAACTCTTCACGACCGCCTTGCGGTCGGGGTCCTCGCTCGGCTGCATCTTGGCGGTGGCCTGCTCGACGAGCAGCCCGTTGACGGTCCCCAGGACCACGCCGGTGGCGACGAGCGCACCGATCTGGAAGTGCCCCAGCGAACCACCGATCGCGAGGGCCACGACCACGACCGAGGCCGGCAGCACGAAGACGCGCCAGACGCCGGCGAGGCCACGACGGTGGGCTGGAGGAGTCACTGAGGGGGTCACCGTGTGAGTCGTGCTCTCACCGCTCGAAGCAGTGGCCACAGCAGCCTTCCTCCGTTCAGGTGGATGCGGGTCGACGCGGGGACAAGGGGGCGGGCGTGTTTCGGGCACGTCGTAGGGGTCAGTCTTGCAGGTAGCGCCGGATCTCCATCACGGACCCCACCGCACCCAGGGCAAGGCCGAGACCGATGCCGAGGAGCACCATCACCGGGGCCGTACCGAGCCACCCGTCGAGCAGGTGTCCGAGGACGAGCCCCGCGGCGACGCAGACGGCGTTGGCGAAGCCAATGCCGATCAGTCCGCCCAGCGTCAGCGACGGCCCACCGGAGTCCGGAGGGTCGCCGATCTGCTCGGGCAAGCGGTTCCTAGTGTCGGGCACCGACCACGATAGCGGCCGGCGCATGACGCCGTTTTCTGGAGGAGTCGGGTGGGCGAAAGAGCGTGTTACTTCGCCTGCAACGCTAGCAGATCCGTGTCAGGGACCCGACCTCAGGAGGGGCGCTCGCGCAGCCGCGGCAAGGCGAGCACGATGAGCGCCACGACCGCCAGGCTGCCCGCGATGCCGATCACCATGAACGGGCCGGTGAGGAAGGCGGCCACGCCGGTGAAGGCGACCAGCGCCGTCCAGAAGTACATGATCAGCACCGCCCGGGTGTGGCTGTGGCCGATCTCGAGCAGCCGGTGGTGCAGGTGCATCTTGTCCGGCGCGAACGGGCTGCGGCCCGCCCGGGTGCGGCGCACGACGGCGAGCAGCAGGTCCACCAGCGGCACGAGCAGCACGGCGAGCGGCAGCAGCAGCGGCAGCAGCACCGGGAAGGCCAGCTTCGGCGGGAGGTTCGTGTAGTTGAACTGCCCGGTGAGCGAGACGGCGGATGCGCTCAGCATCAGCCCGACCAGCATGGAGCCGCTGTCGCCCATGAAGATCCGGGCGGGGTTGAAGTTGTGCGGCAGGAAGCCCAGGCACGCCCCGGCGAGCACCGCGGCGATGAGGGTCGGCGCGGTGATCCGCTCCTGACCGACACCGGCGGTGAGACTGCCGCTGGAGAGGCTGTAGGAGAAGGCGAACAGCGCGAGCGCCGCGATCGCACCCACACCGGCGAGCAGACCGTCGAGGCCGTCGATGAAGTTGACGGCGTTGATGGTCAGCAGGGCGAGCAGCACGGTGAGGGGCACCCCCTCCGAGCCCAGCTGGACGGCCCCGACACCCGGGAGGGTGATCGTGAGCATCTGCAGGCCGAGCAGGATCATGATGCCGATCGCGACGGTCTGGCCGGCGAGCTTGGTGAGCGCGTCGAGCTCGAACCGGTCGTCGACGAAGCCGAGCAGCGCGATGACTCCGCCGGCCACGACCACCGCCTGCACGTCGGAGTACTTGAAGACACTGCTCAGCGCCGGCAGCGAGTGCGCCACGAGGAAGGCCGCGCACACTCCCCCGTACATCGCGATCCCGCCGAGCCGAGGCGTCGGGACGTTGTGGACGTCGCGGTCGCGGACCTGCGCGACCGCTCCGATGCGCAGCGCGACCCATCTCGCCACCGGCGTCAGCAGCCAGGTCACCCCAGCGGCCACGCAGAGGACGAGCAGGTACTCGCGCATGCCGGGACGCTATCTGGCGTACGCGGGGTGGGCCTTCACCAGCGCGTCGACACCCTGGCGGATGTCGGCCGCGGCGCGTGCGTCCTCGTCCTTGATCGCGCGGCCGATGAGGCCGGCGATCTCCTTCATGTCGCCCTCGGTCATGCCCTGGGTGGTGACGCTCGGCGTCCCGACCCGGATGCCGCTGGCGACGCTCGGCGGCTGCGGGTCGTAGGGGATGGCGTTCTTGTTGAGGACGATCCCGGCCGCGGCGCAGCGCGCCTCGGCCTGCTGGCCCGTGACGTCGATGCCCTGCAGGTCGAGCAGCGACAGGTGCGTGTCCGTGCCGCCGGTGACGGGACGCATTCCCTCGGCTGCGAGCGCGTCGGTGAGAGCGATCGAGTTGGCGATGACCTGGCGCGCGTAGTCCTGGTAGGCGGGGGTGCCGGCCTCCTTGAGCGCCACGGCCTTGGCAGCGATGGCGTGCATGAGCGGCCCGCCCTGCATCATCGGGAAGACGGCCTTGTCGAGCTTGGCGGCGTGCTCCGCCTTGCAGACGAGCATGCCGCCGCGCGGGCCGCGGAGCACCTTGTGGGTGGTGAACGTGACGACGTCGGCGTACGGCACGGGGCTGGGGATCGCCTTGCCGGCCACCAGGCCGATGAAGTGCGCGGCATCGACCATGAGGATCGCGCCCACCTCGTCCGCGACCTCTCGGAAGGCCTTGAAGTCGATGAGGCGAGGGATCGCGGAGCCGCCGGCGATGATCATCTTCGGCCGGTGCTCGCGGGCCAGGTCGCGCATCTGGTCGTAGTCGATGTCCTCGTTGTCCTGCGCGACGCCGTAGTGCACGGCGTTGAACCACTTGCCGCTGAAGCTGACCTTGGTGCCGTGCGTGAGGTGGCCGCCGTGCGGCAGCGACATCGCGAGCACGGTGTCGCCCGGGTTGAGGAAGGCGCCGTAGACGGCGAGGTTCGCGCTCGCGCCGGAGTGCGGCTGGAGGTTGGCGTGGTCGGCGCCGAAGAGCTCCTTCGCACGGGCGATGCCGAGTTCCTCAGCGACGTCGACGACCTCGCAGCCGCCGTAGTAGCGCTTGCCCGGGTAGCCCTCGGCGTACTTGTTGGACAGCGTCGAGCCGAGTGCTGCGAGCACCGCTGGGCTGGTGAAGTTCTCGCTCGCGATGAGCTGGAGACCGCTGCGCAGGCGGGTCAGCTCGTCGAGGACCACCCCCGCGATCTCAGGGTCGGTCTGCTGAAGGTCGTCGAACGAAGGACCCCAGAACGTCACGGCGAGCTCCTCGAGCTGGTGGCGGGCGGTCCGCGCAGCCTACAGCCGGGGCGCCCTCCCCCCGCCGTTGATCAGCAGGCGATCACACGTGCGGCGCGCCGGCTTGGGTGCTCACGGTCAGCCTGCGAGCAGGTCGAGCGGGCGCTGCAGGGCGCCGTGCAACAGCGCCGCGCAGGTGACGTAACCGGCCAGCGGGCCTCGGTACGGGTCGGTGACGTCGTCGTCGCCGGGCTTGTCGGGCCGGATCAGCCCCCGCTGCGAGGCAGCAGCTGCGACGAGCGCGTGCGCCCTCGCCTCCCGGTCCGCCGTCGGGAGGGTCGCCGGGTCGATGGCCGAGAGCAGCCGGTCGAACTCGCGGATGGTGAAGGTCTTGCGGGCAGCCTGCGGCTGCAGGGTCACCGCGGCCGCCCGGTGGTCACGGGTGGCGGTGAGCACCAGGTCCGCGCCGATCACCATGAAATCGGCGAGCGCCTTGGCCCGGAAAGCAGTCCCGTCGATCCCGTGCTCGTCGCGCAGGGTGTCGGCCGCGAACGGCTCCATCGCGTTGTCGGTCAGCCCGAAGGTGCCAGCGGAGACGACCACGAAGGTGTCGGCCTCCGACCCGAGCCGGGCGCGCAACCCCTCGCGCAGCAGATGCTCCGCCATCGGCGACCGGCAGATGTTGCCAGTGCAGACCACCAGTACGCGAAACATCAGGCCGGCTCTGCCAGGTCGGGTACGACGGAACGGAGCTCCTCCAGAGACAGCGCGCCCAGCCGCAGCACGGTCGGGCGCTCTCCTGTCAGGCCGATGATCGTGGAGGGCACCGGCTCGCCGCACTCCCCGCCGTCGAGGTAGACGTCGACGGCCGTGCCGAGCTGGCGGGCGGCCTCAGCGCAGTCGGTCGCAGGCGGCAGACCGCTGCGGTTGGCACTCGACACGGCCAGCGGCCCAGTCTGCTCCAGCAGGTTGAGGGCCACCGGGTCGAGTGGCATCCGCAGCCCGACGGTGCCCTTCGTCTCGCCGAGGTCCCACGCGAGCGTCGCGGCGTGGTGGACGACCAACGTCAGCGGGCCAGGCCAGAAGGCCTCGGCCAGCTCGCGGGCAACCGGCGGCACGGTGTCGAGCAGGCCGTCAAGGGTGCGCAGATTGGGTACGAGGACGGGGGTGGGCATGTCGCGTCCGCGGCCCTTTGCCTCCAGCAGCCGCCCGACGGCGTCCGGCGAGAAGGCGTCCGCCGCCAGGCCGTAGACCGTGTCGGTGCGAAACACGACGAGCTGCCCGCGCCGGATCGCGTGCACGGCGGCGTCGACCCCCTCCGCAGCAGAGGTCCGCACGTCGTAGGTGGTGCTCACGAGCTCCATCTTGCCGTGACGTATCGGTCGCGACCCGTCAGGTCCACATGGTCCTCGATCTCGGTCCAGCCGCCGGCCTGCTCGAAGACCTGCGGCGCGGACCGGCCCTGACGGTCGGAGTGCTCGACGACAACCACACCGCCGGGCCTGAGGAGCCGGCGCGCGGCCTGTTCCACGAGCCGGATGACGTCGAGCCCGTCCGCCCCGGCGAACAGCGCGATCTCCGGGTCGTGGTCGACGACCTCGGGGTCGGTGAGGTGGCGCTCGTCCTCCGCGATGTACGGCGGGTTGCTCGCGACCAGGTCGACCCGGCCGTCCAGCTCGGGCAGGCAGCCCTCGACAGATCCGAGGTGCAGCTGCACTTCAGGGTCGCCCGCAGCGACCCGGTTCGCGGCGTTGCGCCTCGTCCACTCCAGCGCCACCGGGTCGCGCTCGACGGCATGGACCACGGCTCCCGGGACCTCGTTGGCCAGCGCGAAGGCGATGGTGCCGCTCCCGGTGCAGAGGTCGACCATCAGCGGCGCGGCCCCGTCGACGTGGTCGATGGCCCATTGCACGACGCTCTCGGTTTCGGGACGGGGGACGAAGACGCCCGGACCGACCTCGAGCTCGATCCATCGGAACCCGACCGATCCGGTCAGGTGCTGAAGGGGCACGCGCTGCGCGCGGCGGGCCACCAGCTCGGCGTACAAGTCCTCGTCGATGCTCTCGTGCCTCGGCAGCTCCTTCAGCGAGCAGCCGAGCACATGGGCCGCGAGAGCCCTGGCGTCGTGCTCCGGGCTGTCGACCCCTGCGGCACGCAGCCGCTCGGTGGCGGCGGCGATCACCTTCCTCATTCGCCCTTGAGCTTCTCGGCGTTGTCGGCGTCGACCATCGACGAGATGACCGCGTCGAGGTCGCCGTCGAGCACCTGCATGAGGTTGTTGGCCTTGTAACCGCTGCGGTGGTCCGCAATCCGGTTGTCCGGCCAGTTGTAGGTGCGGATCTTCTCGCTGCGGTCCATGGTGCGGATCTGCGAGCCCCGTACGGCGGAGTCCTTCGCCGCCTGCTCCTCCAGGGCGAGCGCCAGCAAGCGCGCCCGCAGGACCCGCATGCCGGCTTCGCGGTTCTGCAGCTGGCTCTTCTCGTTCTGCATGCTGACCGTCACCCCCGTGGGCAGGTGGGTGATGCGGACAGCGGAGTCGGTCGTGTTGACGCTCTGACCGCCGGGGCCCGACGAGCGGTAGACGTCGATGCGAAGGTCGTTCGGGTTGATGTCCACGTCGACCTCCTCGGCCTCGGGCAGCACCAGCACACCCGCCGCGCTGGTGTGGATGCGGCCCTGCGACTCGGTGACGGGTACCCGCTGGACGCGGTGCACACCCCCCTCGAACTTGAGCCTGCCGTAGACCGGGTTCTGCGGGTCGCGCGACTTCACCGCGAGCTGGATGTCCTTGAAGCCACCGAGCTCCCCCTCGGTCTGGCTGACGATCTCGACCTTCCAGCCCTGGCGCTCGGCATAGCGGGTGTACATCCGCACCAGGTCGCCGGCGAACAGCGCGGCCTCGTCGCCGCCCTCGCCGCCCTTGACCTCGAGGATGACGTCCTTCGCGTCCGCCGGGTCCTTCGGGATCATCAGCGCGACGATGCGGGCGTCGAGGGCGTCGAGCTGCTCCTGAATGCTCGAGATCTCGTCGTCCATCTCGAGCTCACGGGCGGCCGCGAGGTCGCCCCGCAGGGCGTCGCGCTCGTTGACGGCCGCGACGATCGGGCCGAGCTCGGCGTAGCGCCGGCCGAGGTCACGGGCCTGCGTCTGGTCCTCGTGCACGCTGGGGTCGCCGAGCTTCTCCTCGAGCAGCGCGTGCTCGGCGAGCAGGTCGTCGATCGGGTCTGCCATGGGTGCCTTCCTGAACACGCGAACGGCGCCCGCCCCCTGGTGGGGAACGGGCGCCGTCGAACAGCTACTTGGAGCGCTTGCCGAAGCGCTGCTCGAAGCGGGCGACCCGGCCGCCCGTGTCGAGGATCTTCTGCTTGCCCGTGTAGAACGGGTGGCACGCAGCGCAGACCTCGGCGCGGATCTGGCCGCCGCCGACGGTGCTCTTGGTGGTGAACTCGTTCCCGCACGTGCACGACACCGCGGTGTCGACGTAGGTCGGGTGGATGCCCTGCTTCATGGTGTGTCCTTCGTGAGTGGCCGCCGGGTCGCCCTGCGCCCAGGAGGGCAGAGGACGTGAACCGGAGCCGTCGGTTGCTACCAGTGTGCCAGAACGCCCGCTGCAGACCTTCTGTTCCGCAGGGGTCCCTTCCCTCATGCACGAACTGCGCCCGCTCGCACGCTCAGCGACCTTCGCAGGACACCGCTGGCTGTGCACGGGGAAGGGTGCGCCCCGCGGTAGCTCAGGCAGCGCCCTCGTTGACCGTGGTCTTGGCGATCTGCATGAGGAACTCGACGTTGGTGCGGGTCTCCTTCATCTTGCCGAGCAGCAGCTCCATCGAGCCGGCCGAGTCGAGGGCGTGCAGCACCCGGCGCAGCTGCAGGACGATCCGCTGCTCGTCGGGGGCGAGCAGCAGCTCCTCCTTGCGGGTGCCGGAGGCGTCGACGTCGATGGCCGGGAAGATCCGCTTGTTGGCCAGCGACCGGTCGAGCTTGAGCTCGGCGTTGCCGGTGCCCTTGAACTCCTCGAAGATCACCGAGTCCATGGCGGAACCGGTCTCCACGAGGGCGGTGGCGAAGATCGTCAGCGAGCCGCCCTCCTCGATGTTGCGGGCCGCGCCGAGGAAGCGCTTCGGCGGGTAGAGCGCCGCCGAGTCCACGCCACCGGTGAGGATGCGCCCGCTCGCCGGCGCACCCAGGTTGTAGGCGCGGCCTAGCCGCGTGATGTTGTCGAGCAGCACGACGACGTCGTGGCCCATCTCGACGAGGCGCTTCGCGCGCTCGATGGACAGCTCGGCGACCGTGATGTGGTCCGTCGGCGGCCGGTCGAAGGTCGAGGCGATGACCTCGCCCTTCACCGAGCGCTGCATGTCGGTGACCTCTTCGGGCCGCTCGTCCACGAGCACGACCATCAGGTGGCACTCGGGGTTGTTGGTCGTGATCGCGTTGGCGATGTCCTGCATGATCATCGTCTTGCCGGCCTTGGGCGGGCTGACGATCAGCGCACGCTGGCCCTTGCCGACCGGCATCACCAGGTCGATGACGCGGGTGGTCAGGATGTCGGGCTTGGTCTCGAGACGCAGCCGGTCCTGCGGGTACAGCGGCGTGAGCTTGCTGAACTCGGGGCGCTGGCGGGCGGCCTCGACGTCCAGGCCGTTGATGGTGTCGAGCCGGACGAGGGCGTTGTACTTGTCCTTGCGCTCGCCCTCGCGCTGCTGACGGACCGCGCCGGTGACGGCGTCGCCGCGGCGCAGGCCGTACTTGCGGACCTGCTGCAGCGAGACGTAGACGTCGTTCGGGCCGGTCAGGTAGCCCGACGTCCGGATGAAGCCGTAGTTGTCGAGGATGTCGAGGATGCCGCCGATCGGGATCAGGACGTCGTCGTCGCTGACCACCGGCTCGGCCTCGTCGCCGGGGAAGCGGTCGCGGCCACTGCGGTTGCGCCCACGACCGCGCTCGCGGAACCGGCCCCGCCGGGCACCGAACTCGTCGTCCGGGCCCTGACCCGGCTCGCTCTGCTGCGCGGGGACGGGCTGCCGCTCGGTGCGGTCGGCACGATCGGCGCGGTCGGCACGGTCGTTCTGACGGCCCTGTTGGCGCTGCTGGCGCTCGGCCTGGACGCGCTCCGTGGCCTCTTCCTCGGTGAGGCCCTCGGCGATGAGAGCGGCGATGCGCTCCTGCCGCTTGGCCTCGCGCTCGAGGAAGCGCTCGCGGCCCCGGTCGACGCGCGTCGGGCGGTCGCCGTCGAGGTCGCTGCTGTAGCGGTCGTTCTCGCTGTCGTCGTCGCCGTCGCCGTCGTCGCTGTCGTCGAGCAGGAGGGCCCGCTCGGTCTTGGGGGCGGGCGCCTCGGGCGCAGGCTCCGGGCTGGTGGCCGGGGCGGCCGCTCCCTGGGCGGCCTGGATGGCCTCGATGAGCTGGCTCTTGCGCAGCTTGGCGGTGCCGGTGATGCCCAGGTCGCCGGCGAGGGACTGGAGCTCGGCAAGGACGAGCGAGCTGAGGCCGCCGCCCGAGGTGGCCCGGCGCCGGGTCTTCGGGGCGCTGGGGGCGTCCTGCTCGGCGTTCTCGAGCAGGTCGGTGGTGTCGGTCAAGGAGATTCATTCCTCCGTGTGAGCCGCTGGCACGCGTCGCGGGGACAGCGGACATGGGTACCGGAGAGCTTCCGGTGGCCTCGAACGCGAAGCGCCGAGGGGCTAGTGGGGGCCTCGCTGGGGCGGGACCGTCGGGACAGAGGGCGGACAGGGTGCTCGGTGCGGTGTCAGCCCAGTTCGTTGCCCAGTGGCGGTGAAAGGGGCCGGAGCGCGTCTGTACTGGCGGCTCAGGCAGGAGCACACAGGCCCTCAGGGACAACTGGTGCACGCGCAGCGTAGTGGTCTACGCACGCAGCAAGCAACACCTGTCGTCCCCGGCGTGTTCCCGGAAGCCCCCTGTGCGGCAGGTCAGAGCGGGAGCACCTGCGCCCCGGCGGCGTCGACGGGAAGGGCCACGACGTCCCAGGCACGGGGGTGCCGGGCAGCGACGGCGTCGACCGTCGCGCGGGTGGCGAGGGCGAGCACCGTCGGGCCTGCCCCGGAGACGACGGCCGCCACCCCGTCGGCGCGCAGCTGCCTGACGAGCGCCGCGGACCGCGGCATGGCCTCGGCGCGGTAGGACTGGTGCAGGTAGTCCTCGGTGGCATCCAGCAGCAGCGCGGGCGTCCGGGTGAGCGCGAGGGCGAGCAGTGCGGTCCGGGCGGAGTTGGACGCCGCGTCCGCGTGCGGCACCGTCTCCGGGAGCATCCCGCGGACCTTCTTGGTCGAGGCCCGCGAGGACGGGATGAACGCGACCGGAGCCACGTCGGGGTGCACGTCGACGCGGGCGACCCGCGCGGTCGCCCCGCTCATCCAGGCGAAGGTCAGCCCGCCTCGGAGGCAGGCAGCGACGTTGTCGGGGTGCCCCTCGAGGCGGGTGGCGAGGTCCAGGGCGGCATCATCGTCGAGGGTGTCCTCGCCGCCGAGGACGAGGGCCCGGGCGGCGAGCACGGCGGCACAGATCGCGGCCGAGGAGGAGCCGAGGCCGCGGGACTGCGGGATGCGGTTGGCGCAGACGATCTCGAGGCCGCGCGGCTGACCGCCAAGGGCGTCGAAGGTGGCGCGCAAAGCCTTCACCACGAGGTGCCGCCTGTCGCGCGGCAGGTCGTCCGCACCCTCCCCCGCCACGTCCACGACGAGGCCACTGTCCGCGATCCGCACGACCACGTCGTCGTACAGGGCGAGCGCCAGGCCAGCGGTGTCGAAGCCGGGCCCGAGGTTGGCGCTGGTGGCGGGGACTCGCACCCGCACGGGTGCCGCGCGGAAGCTGGGCATCAGTCGACGACGACCGCGCGGAGGCCGAGCGCCGCCGCGGCCGAGTCGGCGTGGGCCGAGACGATCAGTGGCTTGGGCGCCCCGGCGATGGCCCAGTCGGGGTCCTTCAGTCCGTTGCCGGTGACGGTGCAGACGACCCGCTCACCGCTGGCCACGTGACCGGAGTCCCTGGCCTGCAGCAGACCCGCGACCGAGGCCGCGGAGGCGGGCTCGACGAAGACAGCCTCCTTGCGGGCCAGCAGCCGGTAGGCGCTGAGGATCTGCCGGTCGGTGACGGCCTGGATGTCGCCGCCGCTCTCGTCGCGGGCCGCCAGCGCCTCGTTCCAGGATGCCGGGTTGCCGATCCGGATGGCGGTGGCGATGGTCGACGGGTTGCGCACGGCAGCGCCGTTCACGATCGGAGCGGCGCCCGCGGCCTGGAAGCCGAGCATTCGCGGGCGGGAGCCGTACTCGTTGTAGCCCTTCCAGTAGGCCGTGATGTTGCCGGCGTTGCCGACCGGGAGGCAGTGCACGTCGGGGGCGGAGCCGAGCACGTCGACGATCTCGAACGCGGCGGTCTTCTGCCCCTCGATGCGGAACGGGTTCACCGAGTTGACGAGGGTCACCGGGTAGTTCTTCGACAGGTCGCGGCACAGGTCGAGGCAGTCGTCGAAGTTGCCCTCGACCTGCAGCAGCTGAGCACCGTGCACGAGGGCCTGTGCGAGCTTGCCGAGGGCGATCTTGCCCTGCGGTACGAGGACGGCGCAGGTCATCCCGGCGCGGGCGGCGTAGGCCGCGGCGGACGCCGACGTGTTGCCCGTAGAGGCGCAGATGACGGCCTGCGAGCCCTCCTCGAGTGCCTTGCTGATCGCCATGGTCATGCCGCGGTCCTTGAAGGAACCGGTGGGGTTGGCACCCTCGACCTTGAGCCACACGGCACACCCGGTCAGCTCCGACAGGTGCGGCGCCGGGACCAGCGGGGTCGCGCCCTCGAGCAACGTCACGACCGGCGTCGCGTCGGTCACGGGCAGGCGGTCCCGGTACTCCTCGATGAGTCCGCGCCAACCCACGTGGCTCACTGGCCCTCCACTCGCATCACGGACGCGACCGCGCGGACAGTGTCGAGCCCGCGGAGCTCGTCGACGACGGCCTGCAGCGACGCGTCGGTCGCGGTGTGCGTCACGACGACGAGGCTGGCATCCCCGGCGTGACCCTCCTGCCGCACGGTGCGGATGGAAACGTCGTGCCGGGCGAAGGCGCCCGCGACGGCAGCGAGCACGCCGGCCTTGTCGGCGACGTCGAGGTTGATGTGGTACCTCGTCACGACCTCGCCCATCGGTTGAATGCGGAGATCGGCGTACGACGACTCCCCGGCCCCGCGGGCACCGGAGAGCGCGTTGCGCGCGACCGCGACGAGGTCGCCGAGCACGGCCGATGCCGTCGGGGAACCGCCCGCGCCGCGGCCGTAGAACATCAGCTGACCTGCGCTCGCGCCTTCGACGAACACCGCGTTGTAGGCCTCGCGGACACTCCCGAGCGGGTGGGTGCGCGGGATCATCGCCGGATGCACGCGGACGCCCACGGCGTTGCCGTTCTTCTCGGCGATCGCGAGCAGCTTGACGACGCAGCCCATCTCCTTCGCACTCGAGACGTCCGCCGCGGTGACCTCGGTGATGCCCTCGCGATGCACGTCGGCAGCTGTCACGCGGGTGTGGAACGCGAGCCCAGCCAGGATGGCCGCTTTGGCCGCCGCGTCGAAGCCCTCGACGTCCGCCGTCGGATCCGCCTCCGCGTAGCCCAGCGCGGTGGCTTCGTCGAGCGCCTCTGCGAACCCCATGCCTGCTTCATCCATGCGCGTGAGCACGAAGTTGGTCGTGCCGTTGACGATCCCCATCACGCGAGTGATGTGGTCGCCCGCGAGCGACTCGCGCAGTGGCCTCAGCAGCGGGATCGCACCGGCCACCGAGGCCTCGTAGTAGAGGTCCGCCCCGGACTCGCGGGCCGCCGCGTGGAGCGTCGCGCCGTCTTCGGCGAGCAGCGCCTTGTTGGCCGTGACGACGCCCTTGCCGGCGCGCAGGGCGGACAGCAGCAGGGTGCGGGCCGGCTCGATCCCGCCGATGACCTCGACCACGAGATCGACGTCGGGCCGTGCGACCAGGGCGGCTGCGTCGGTGGTGAACAACGCGTCGTCGACGGGAAGGTCGCGACGCTTCTGCGGCCGTCGTACCGCGATCCCG
>JAWWOJ010000103.1:0-4543 GCA_033851885.1 Frankiales bacterium
ACCTCCCGTGATGCAGCTCGACGTCCTCACCGTGTTCCCCGACTACCTCGCGCCCCTGCACCTCTCGCTGGTCGGCAAGGCCATCGAGCGCGGCACTCTCGACCTGCGGGTGCACGACCTGCGCGACTGGACCGACGACGTGCACCGCACCGTCGACGACAGCCCGTACGGCGGTGGACCCGGCATGGTCATGAAGCCGGAGCCGTGGGGTCGCGCGCTCGACTCCTTGCAGGGCCCGACGCCGATGCCGCGCCTGGTCGTACCGACGCCGGCCGGACGTTCCTTCACGCAGGCGCTGGCGGCGGAGCTCAGCCGCGAGCCCTGGCTGGCCTTCGCGTGCGGGCGCTACGAGGGGATCGACGACCGGGTCGTGCAGCGCGCCCGCCGGACCATGCAGGTCGACGAGGTGTCGCTCGGCGACTACGTGCTCGCCGGCGGAGAGGTGGCGGTCCTGGTGCTGGTGGAGGCGGTCGCCCGACTGCTGCCGGGGGTGCTCGGCAACGAGGCGTCGCACCAGGACGACAGCTTCTCCCACGGGCTGCTCGAGGGACCCTCCTACACCCGTCCTCCGGTGTGGGAGGGGATCGAGGTGCCGCCGGTGCTGCTCAGCGGCGACCACGCCGCGGTCGCCCGGTGGAGGCACGAGCAGGCTCTGGAACGCACCCGGGAGCGGCGACCCGAGCTGATCTTGGACCTGCCACCGGACTCTGTGGCACCATAGAGGGCTGTTGCGGTGTCACCGCGACCCCCCGAGACGCACCCGCGCTGCACTGACGCGCGCCACAGGAACGGCAGGACCGATGAACACCCTCGACGAGCTCGACAAGGCCTCGCTGCGCAGCGACGTCCCGGACTTCCGCCCGGGCGACACGCTCGACGTCGGCGTCCGCGTCGTCGAGGGCAACCGCTCCCGCGTCCAGCGCTTCCAGGGCGTCGTCATCCGTCGCCAGGGCGGTGGCTCGCGCGAGACGTTCACGGTCCGCAAGGAGAGCTACGGCGTCGGCGTCGAGCGCACCTTCCCGGTCCACACGCCGGTCATCGAGGACATCAAGGTCGTCACCCGTGGTGACGTCCGGCGCGCGAAGCTCTACTACCTGCGCGAGCTGCGCGGCAAGAAGGCGAAGATCAAGGAGAAGCGCGACGTGCGCCCGGCCGCTCCCTCGACCGCGACCGACTCCTGAGTCTCGGAACCTCACCGGCCCCCGCACGCGTTGGGTCGGACGTGACAGCTCCCGCCCGCCGCTCGGCGTGGCGGGAGCTTCCGTTTCTCGTGGTGCTGGCCGTCGTGCTGGCCCTGATCCTCAAGGCCACGCTCGTCCAGGCCTTCTCGATCCCCTCCGGCTCGATGGAGCAGACCCTGGCGGTCGGTGACCGCGTGCTGGTCAACAAGGTCGTCTACGACTTCCGCGACATCCACCGCGGCGAGGTCGTCGTGTTCAACGGCTCCGACCTCTGGGCCAAGGAGGGCGGTGAGATCACCACCAAGCACCGCGGCACCTTCGGATCTGCGTTGCACCACATCGGTGTCTTCTTCGGCTTCGCCTCCGACGACAAGGACTACATCAAGCGGGTCATCGGACTGCCCGGCGACCGCGTCATGTGCTGCAGCGCGCGGGGCAACGTCGTGGTCACGCCCGCCGGCGGCAAGCCGGTCGAGCTGACCGAGCCCTACCTCTACGACTTCAAGGACGACTCCTACAAGTTCTTCTGCGCCGCCGGGTCAGGGGAGAGCAGCTGCCCCCCGGGCGCGGAGGGAGTGCTCATCCCGAAGGGTCGGCTGTTCGTGCTCGGCGACCACCGAGGCAACTCCGCCGACTCGCGCTTCTCGACGCACTTCAACGACAAGTACCACGGCACCATCTCCGAGTCGAAGGTCGTCGGCCGGGCATTCGTGGTCGTCTATCCCGTCCAGCACTGGAAGGTCCTCGGGGTCCCGACGACCTTCACCGCCGGTCTTGCGCTACCCGGGTCGCAGCTCGTCCTCGGGGGCCTGTTGGCGACACCCGTCACCATGCTGCGCCGTCGCCGAATCCGGCGCTGATCCGGCGCTGATCCTACGATGGGTCGGTCATGACGGTCCCTCTCGCTCGCCGCGCCGCTCGCGTCCTGCTCGTCGACGCGCAGGACCGGGTGCTGCTGTTCCAGGGCCGGGACCCGCTGCACGCCGACCGCGGGCAGTGGTGGTTCACGCCAGGTGGCGGGCTCGAAGCGGGGGAGACGCCCGCGCAGGGCGCCGCGCGGGAGCTGCAGGAGGAGACCGGGTTGGTCGTCGACCCGGACGCCCTCGGCGCGACGGTGCACCAGCGGGTCACGACGTTCCCGTGGGGCGACGTCGTCTTCGAGCAGTCCGAGGACTACTTCGTCCTCCGCATCGACAGCCACGACGTGGACACCAGCGGCTTCGACGAGGTCGAGACGGCCGCCGTGATCGGGCACCGCTGGTGGGACCGCGAGGACCTCGCAGCGACGGCCGAGCGCTTCTACCCCGGCGAGCTCCTGGAACTGCTGCCGTGATCAGCCGATGATCACCGCACCCCGTCCTGTCGTCCGCACCGAGCACGGTCTGTGGGCACTCGAGCGGACGCTGCAGAACCACGGCTTCCAGCACGTGGCCGGCACCGACGAGGCCGGCCGTGGAGCGTGTGCTGGCCCGCTCGTGGTCGCCGCGGTCGTACTGCCGACGGGCAAACGCGGCGAGGTCCCCGGGCTGGCGGACAGCAAGCTGCTCACGGAGAAGGCCCGCGAGCGGGCGTACGACGAGGTGCTCACGCGCGCCCTCGCCTGGTCGGTGGTCGTCGTTGCACCGCAGGAGGTCGACCGCACCGGGTTGCACGTCATGAACGTCCGCGCGATGCGGCAGGCCGTGCAGCGGCTGGACCCGTGCCCGTCCTACGTCCTCACCGACGGCTTCCCCATCAAAGGGATGCCCGCCCCGACCCTGGCGGTCTGGAAGGGCGACCGGGTCGCGGCCTGCGTCGCTGCGGCATCGGTGATCGCGAAGGTCACGAGGGACCGGATGATGGACGAGCTGCACACCCTGTTCCCGGCCTACGAGTTCGACAGGCACAAGGGCTACTCGACACCGGAGCACATGGCCGCGCTGAAGATGCACGGGCCGTGCTCCGAGCACCGGTTCTCCTACGTCAACGTGCGCGGGTCACTGATCGGGCAGGATGTTGCCGTGAGCGCCTCGTGAGTGCGGAAGATCTTGAGAAGTACGAGACCGAGATGGAGCTCCAGCTCTATCGGGAGTACCGCGACATCGTCCGGCAGTTCGAGTGGGTCGTCGAGACCGAGCGCCGCTTCTACCTCGCCAACGCCGTCGAGGTCACACCCCGCACGTCTGACGGCGAGGTCTGGTTCGAGCTGACCCTTAACGATGCGTGGGTCTGGGACATGTACCGGCCAGCGCGCTTCGTGAAGACCGTCCGGGTGCTCACCTTCAAAGACGTCAATGTCGAGAAGCTCGAGAAGCCCGACCTGGAGCTTCCGGGGGCCTGACCTCGACGGGACCGACATCCGTACCTGATCCACACCCCGGCAGCCCTTCCACAGCGGGACCCGACTGCCGTACGAGCGTCGCCCGGTCGACCACCCTCAGCGACCGGAGGTGGTCGTCGTGGCGGTGGTCAGGGCGGTGCTGGGCACGTGGGGCGAGGACCTCGCGGTGCGGCACCTGGAGGCGGCGGGCTATGAGGTGCTGTCGCGCAACTGGCGGTGCCGCGAAGGCGAGATCGACGTCGTGGCACGGGCCGGGTCGGTGATCTGCTTCGTCGAGGTGAAGACCCGCAGCGGGACGGCGTTCGGGGAGCCGGCCGAGGCGGTGAGCTGGCAGAAGGCCAACCGGATCCGCAAGCTCGCCGGCCGGTGGCTCGCGGTGCACCGGCCGCCCGGCTGGTCCGACCTGCGGTTCGACGTGGTGGCCGTCGTCCGCGCTCCCGAGGGTCCGCGGGTGACGCACCTCGAGGGGGCGTTCTAGGTGGCCCTCGGGACGAGCTGGTCCGTGGCGTTGGTCGGGCTGGAAGGGCACGCGGTGCAGGTCGAGGCCGACCTCGCGAAGGGGATCCCGGGGCTGGCCATCACCGGGCTGCCGGATGCGGCGCTCAACGAGAGCCGCGATCGGATCCGCGCGGCCGTCGCCAACTCCGGTGGCCAGTGGCCGGTCACCAAGAAGATCACGATCGGGTTGTCGCCCGCGTCGCTGCCGAAGCGCGGCAGCGGTTTCGACATCGCGCTCGCCGCTGCTGTCCTGGCTGCGGATGAGGTGTTCCCCGCCGCCGCCCTGCAGGACGTGGTGCTGCTGGGCGAGCTCGGCCTCGACGGCTCGGTCCGAGGTGTGGCGGGCGTCCTGCCGGCGCTGATCTCGGTGCGGTCGCGATTCCGCCGGGCGATCGTGCCGGCGGCCAACCTCGCCGAGGCCCGGCTCGTGCCGGACCTCGAGGTGACAGCGGTCCTGTCCCTGCGCGACCTGGTGCACCACCTCCGTGGCGAGCCGCGCGACGAGGTGGTCGTGCCGCCCGTGCCACCAGCGGGCGGTCCCGAC
>JAWWOJ010000295.1:0-8210 GCA_033851885.1 Frankiales bacterium
TGGCCCTCGCGACCGGTCTGACCGAGGTGACCAAGCAGCGCGCCACGGCAGCTGCGAAGGCCCTCGTCGCGCAGGGCGAGGCTGCGGCCGGGTCGGTCCAGGCCGTCGCCGACGACCTCATCGCGCAGAGCAAGAGCAACCGCGAGGCCGTGACGGCGCTGGTGAAGTTCGAGGTCGACAGAGCCCTCGGCCGCGTGGGCCTCGCGACCGCCGAGGAGGTCAGCGAACTGACCTCTCGCATCCGCCAGCTCGAGAAGCAGCTGCGCGAGGCCAAGAAGGCTCCCGCGAAGAAGGCTCCCGCGAAGAAGGCTCCGGCCAAGAAGGCTCCGGCCAAGAAGGCTCCGGCCAAGAAGGCCACACGTGCCTGAGCAGGTCGACAGGGCACTCGCGCTGCTCGACGGGCTCGATGAGCTGCCCGTGGCGGAGCATGTCGAGGTCTTCGACCAGGTGCACCGGTCGCTGCAGGACGCGCTGGCCACGCTCGACGAGGCCTGAGCTGGCCCGTCGGGCGCGCCTCGACGCGGAGCTGGTACGCCGCGGCCTCGCCCGCAGCCGCGAGCACGCTGCGGGGCTGATCGCCGACGGCCGGGTGAAGGTCAACGGAGCGGTCGCCTCCAAGTCGGCGACCGCCGTCGAACCCGGTACACCGGTGCTGGTCGAGGAGGACCCGGGCGCCCAGTGGGTGTCGCGCGGCGCCCACAAGCTGCTGGGCGCTCTCGACGCCTTCGGGGTCGACCCGACCGGCCTGCGGTGCCTGGATGCCGGTGCCTCCACAGGTGGGTTCACGGAGGTCCTGCTGCGCAGGGGGGCGGCGCACGTCGTTGCGGTCGATGTCGGCTACGGCCTGATCGCCTGGTCGCTGCGCACCGATGACCGGGTCACCGTGGTCGAGCGCGTCAACGCGCGCAACCTCGAGCTCGCGCAGGTGGGCGAACCAGCCTCGCTCGTGGTCGCAGACCTCTCGTTCATCCCGCTCGGGCTGGTGCTGCCTGCGCTGGTCGGCTGCGCGACCGACGATGCCGACCTGCTCCCGATGGTCAAGCCGCAGTTCGAGGTCGGCAAGGAGCATCTCCCCGCGGGTGGCGTCGTCCGTGACCCCGTGGCCCGTGCGGACACGGTGCGGCGCGTGGCGGCCCAGGCCCAGGCGCTCGGATGTGGGGTGCTGGGGGTGACTGCCAGCCCCCTGCCGGGCCCCAGTGGCAACGTGGAGTACTTCCTGCACCTCCGTCGCGGCGCCCCGCCGCTGGACGACTCGGACCTCCTCCGTGCTGTCGAGCAGGGACCGCAGTGAGAGGCTCTGCCACGTGACTCGCAGTCCTGACGCGCGGAGCCGCAGTGTCCTGGTCCTCGCGCACACCGGCCGTGCCAAGACGGCCGAGGCTGCCCGCACCGTGGCACTCCGGTTGCAGGACGCGGGCATCCGGGTCCGGCTGCTGGCCGAGGAGGCCGCGGAGATCGGAGTCTCGGGTGTCGACCTCTACGACGACGGGGCCGCCGCCGCCCGTGGGGCGGAGCTGGTCATCGTGCTCGGCGGCGACGGGACGATCCTGCGGGCCGCCGAGGTGGCTCGTGACTGCGGGGTCCCACTGCTGGGCGTGAACCTCGGCCGAGTGGGGTTCCTCGCCGAGACCGAGGCAGCGGACCTCGACGGGACAGTCGAGCACGTCCTCGCGAGGGACTACGTCGTCGACGAGCGAGTGACCATCGACGTCACGGCGACCCTCGACGGCAGGCTGCTGGGGGAGACCTGGGCGCTCAACGAGGCCTCCGTCGAGAAGGGCGCCCGGGAGCGGATGCTCGAGGTGGTCGTCGAGGTGGACGGCCGGCCGCTGTCCAGATGGGGCTGCGACGGCGTCGTCGCCGCGACTCCGACAGGCTCCACGGCCTATGCCTTCAGTGCCGGCGGCCCGATCGTGTGGCCTGGCGTGGAGGCGCTGCTCGTCGTGCCGATCAGCGCGCATGCGCTGTTCGCCCGTCCGATGGTGATCGCCACCAGCTCGGAGGTCGCCATGGAGGTGCTCCCAAGCGGGGCCGACGCGCTGCTGTCCTGCGACGGACGCCGCACGATCTCGCTGCCGCACGGGTCCCGGGTCGAAGTGCGCAGGGGCGCCAACCCCGTGCCGCTGGCTCGCACCCCCCACCCGCGGACCTTCACCGACACCCTCGTGGAGAAGTTCGACCTCGACGTCGACGGCTGGCGCGGCCGACCCGACTGACACTCGGGTCGCCGCACGTCCCCCGGGCCGTCGCTCCGGCTGGCTAGAGTCGAACGCATGCTCGAAGAGCTGCGCATCGCCGGCCTCGGCGTCATCGACGAGGCCGTCCTGGAGCTGGCCGCTGGCCTCACCGTGGTGACCGGCGAGACCGGGGCCGGCAAGACGATGGTTGTCCAAGGCCTCTCGCTGTTGTTCGGAGGTCGCGCCGACGCGGGCAGGGTGCGGCCCGGCAGCAGCAAGGCGGTCGTCGAGGGACGACTGCTGCTCGCGCCGGACCACCCGGCCGTCGACCGGGTACGCGACGCAGGCGGAGATCTTGATGACGACACGCTCCTGGTGACGCGGACCGTCGGAGCGGACGGCCGCTCGCGCGCCCACGTCGGAGGACGCAGCGTGCCGGTGGCGGTCCTCGGTGAGGTCGGCGAGCAGGTGCTGGCCCTGCACGGGCAGAGCGACCAGCTCCGCCTCCTGAAGCCGGCACAGCAGCGCGAAGCGCTCGACCGGTTCGCCGGTCCGGAGCTGCTCGCCCTCCGCGACCGGTTCGCCGGCGCCTGGGCCCGGTGGAGGGACGTGCAGACGACGCTCGCGCAGCTGGAGGCCGAAGCCCAGGAGCGAGTGCGCGAGGCTGAGTTGCTCCGGCTCGGTGTGGCCGAGGTCGAGGCCCTGCAGCCGCAGCCGGGGGAGGACGTGGCGCTGCACGCCGAGATCGAGCGGCTGGCCAACGCCGACGACCTGCGCCTGGCGGCCTCCAGCGCGCAACAGGCGCTCACGGGGGACGAGAGTGCGGACGCGGTCGACGCGCTGCAGCTGCTCACGGCCGCCCGTCGCTCCCTCGAGGTCGGCGGCGCGCACGACGTCACTCTCGGCGAGCTCGCCGGCCGGGCGAGGGAGGCCGCGGTACTCATCACAGACCTTGCCCAGGAGCTGGCCTCCTACGTGGCGGGAGTCGACGCCGATCCGGTGCGGCTGACCGTCGCGCAGGAGCGTCTCGCCGCACTCACCACGGTCATCCGTCGGCACGCGGTGGCGGATCTCGAGGGCGTTCTCACCTGGTCTGCGGGCGCGAGCGACCGGCTGCTCGCGCTCGACAGCACGGGTGACACGGTGTCGGCGCTGCGCGAGGAGGAGGTGGCGCTGAGCCACCTGCTCGGGCAGCTCGCCCAGCAGCTCAGCGCGGCCCGCCTCGCCGCCGCGACGCGGTTCGGGGAGGCGGTGACCGTCGAGCTGGCAGCTCTGGCGATGCCACAGGCCGTCGCGGACGCCGCGGTCACGCAGCGCGAGGTGCCGGACGGGCTGACCGTCGGCGACCGGCGGCTGCACGCGGGCGCGTACGGGGTCGACGACGTCGAGCTGCTCCTGACCCCTCATCCGGGCTCGCCCGCACGCGCACTGCACAAGGGCGCGTCCGGTGGAGAGCTCTCGCGCGTCATGCTCGCCGTCGAGGTCGTCTTCGCCGGCTCCGACGGCACCCCGATCATGGTGTTCGACGAGGTGGACGCGGGGGTGGGGGGCGCCGCCGCGGTCGAGGTCGGCAAGCGGCTCGCGCGGCTCGCGCGCGACCATCAGGTCGTGGTCGTGACGCACCTCCCGCAGGTCGCCGCCTTCGCCGACCAGCACCTGCAGGTGCGCAAGGACAGCGGCAGCGGAACCGTCACCCGCAGCGGCATCGTGGCTCTCGACGACGCGGGCCGGATCGCTGAGCTCAGCCGGATGATGGCCGGGTCCGACACGGGCCTCTCGCGCGGGCACGCTGAGGAGCTCCTGGCGGCTGCCGCGGCCGCCAAGTCGGGATGATCGTGCGGGACCGCCGCCCGACGTAGCCGACTCCTTCTGACGACACGCCGCCCTCCCTCCCCGGACCCCTCATGGGGAGCGGCTTCACTGCAGGAGTGAGACGTGTCGTGGACGAGCTCGACGGGGTGACCGGGGTCGCCCGGGTCGGCCGCGAACCGGCGCGCGTCACCCAGCGTGTACACCGGGGCGAGATCGCGGTGCTCGACCAGCTCGACCTCGACGGCGCCACCGCGGAGGAGCTCGTGGCGCGCGGAGTCGTCGCCGTCGTCAACGCCTCACCCAGCACCAGCGGCCGCTACCCCAATCTCGGCCCAGCGGTACTCGTCGAGGCGGGGGTCCTGCTGTTGGACGCCGTCGGCGAGGAGGTCTTCGGCAAGGTGGCCGATGGTGACCAGGTGCGCCTCGAGGGTGACACGTTGTTCGTCGGCGCAACGCCGGTCGCTCGGGGCGCCGTGCAGGACCAGCTGACCGTCGCGGCCAGCGCGGCGAGCGCCCGCGCCGGACTCGCCGCTCAGCTGACCGACCTGACAGCCAACACGACCGGCCTGCTCCTCGACGAACGCGAGCTGCTCCTCGAGGGGATCGGCATCCCACGACTGACGACGCAGCTCGGGGGGCGGCACGTCCTGATGGTCACCGGCGCCTACACCGGTGACCTCAAGCTGCTGCGCGGCTATTGCCGGGAGCACCGGCCTGTCCTCGTCGGGGTGGACGGCGGTGCCGACCTCCTGGTTGCCCGCGGACTCCGGCCCGAGATCGTGCTGGGGGACTCCCAGGTCATGAGCGACAAGGCCGTTCGAGGCGCGCGCGACGTCGTCGTAGCTCTGGACGCTCCAGGCCGGTCGCGCCTGGAAGCTCTCGGAGTACGGCCCGTGAGCTTCCGGACGAAGGCGCCTTCAGAGGACATGGCACTGCTGGTCGTCGCCGCCCACGAGCCTGCTCTCGTCGTCGCGGCCGGCCTGCCGCTGTCGGTGGAGCACCTGCTCGACCGGGGACGTTCGGCGGGCGCCTCGGCCCTGCTGACCCGGCTGCACGTGGGGGAGCGACTCGTCAGCCCGGTGGCAGTGGCGGAGCTGGTGCCGCGTCGCGCGATCTGGCCCGCGGTGCTCTTCCTGATCGCGGCACTGGCCGCTGTAGCCCTCACGGTCCTCATGATCACCCCGCACGGATTCGACGCAGGTGTCCTCGACGACCGTTGGCGGCGCCTGCTGGAGCGGCTGCCGTGGTGAGCTTTCGCTACCACCTCACCTCGTTGGCAGCGGTGCTGCTCGCGCTGGCAGTGGGCATCGTGGTGGGCACGACCTCGCTGTCGGCCGAGCCGCTGGCCGGCAAGGTGCCGGCGCCGAGCGCCCCTGCCGTCGCCGACACCAGCGGTGAAGACCTCGCCCAGCGAGTGCAGACCCGGCTGCTGCACAACGCGCTTCCCGGCGAACGCATCCTGCTGCTCGTCGCCCCGGATGCGCCCGCCGGTGCCGCGCGCACCGTCGTCGCCGCCCTGAAGAGCGCAGGCTCCGCGGTCACCGCGCAGGTGCGCGTCCTGCCGACCCTGCTCGACGCGTCGGGTGAACCCACGGTGAACGGCGTCGTCGACGGGACCGCGCCGGCGACGCTGCAGCTGCCCGCCTCTGGGGCGATCGCGCGGGCGGGTGCGTTGTTGGCCGCCTCGCTCGTCACGTCCACCCCAGGCACCGAGGTGACCGGCACGGCCCAGCAGAAGGTGCTCGGGGGCTTTACGGGTGGCAGCCTGCTGGCGGTCGACGGGCCGCTGCCCACGACCCGCGCCACCCTGGTGCTCCTGCTGAGCGGTCCGGCCCACGGCCCGTCGCTGGCGACCCTCGCCGCCGCGTTCCAGGCCCGGGTCGGCACCGTGGTGGCTGCGACCCCCGCGGCCGCGCGCGGCCGCGGGGTCGTCGCGACGCTCCGCGGGCTCAGCACCGGTGCCTCCGATGTCGACGCGCTCGGCACCGCCACCGGCCTGGTCGGCCTGGTGCTGGCGCTGGGGGAGCAGGCGTCGGGCGGCGCAGGGCACTACGGCACCGGGCCGGGAGCCAGCGGACCGGTCCCCGACCATGGCTGACCGCGCGTCGTCATGGTCTTGACACACGGGGCTGTTACTCTGGACTTCCGTGCAGCAAGCCGCATCGCTTGCTCCAGAGCACGGAGGATTCCTTGGCCCGAGAGACGTGCCACCTGTTCGTCACCGGAGGCGTCGCCTCCTCGCTCGGCAAGGGTCTCACCGCCTCCTCTCTCGGACGGCTGCTGAAGGCGCGTGGCCTCCGGGTCACGATGCAGAAGCTCGACCCCTATCTCAACGTCGATCCCGGCACGATGAACCCGTTCCAGCACGGCGAGGTGTTCGTCACCGACGACGGTGCCGAGACCGACCTTGACGTCGGCCACTACGAGCGCTTTCTCGACGAGGTCCTGCACGGGTCGGCCAACGTCACGACCGGCCAGGTCTACAGCGCGGTCATCGCCAAGGAACGCCGCGGCGAGTACCTCGGCGACACGGTCCAGGTCATCCCGCACATCACTGACGAGATCAAGAGCCGGATCCGCTCGCTCGCCGGTCCCGACGTGGACGTCGTCATCACCGAGGTCGGCGGCACCGTCGGCGACATCGAGTCGCTGCCGTTCCTGGAGGCCGCCCGCCAGGTGCGGCAGGAGGTCGGGCGTGACCGGTGCTTCTTCGTGCACGTCAGCTTGATCCCGTACATCGGTCCGTCCGGTGAGCTCAAGACCAAGCCGACCCAGCACTCCGTGCAGGCGCTGCGCACCATCGGCATCACCCCCGACGCGATCGTGTGCCGCTCCGACCGGCCGATCCACGATGGCATCAAGCGCAAGGTCGCGAACATGTGCGACGTCGACATCGAGGCCGTGGTCTCCGCCGTCGACGCGCCCTCCATCTACGACATCCCGAGGGTCCTGCACTCCGAGGGCCTCGATGCCTACGTCGTACGCAAGCTCGGTCTGCCGTTCCGCGACGTCGACTGGACCGACTGGGACAAGCTGCTGCAGCGTGTGCACCACCCGGCGCGTGAGATCACGATCGCCCTCGTCGGGAAGTACGTCGACCTGCCTGACGCCTACCTCTCGGTGACGGAAGCGCTCCGCGCCGGTGGCTTCCACAACGACGCCCGCGTGAACATCAAGTGGGTGCCTTCCGACACCTGCGAGACGCCGGCGGGTGCCGCCGCGGCGCTGGGTGACGTCGACGGCGTCCTGGTGCCCGGGGGGTTCGGCGTCCGTGGCATCGAGGGCAAGCTCGGCGCCCTCACCTACTCGCGCACCCAGGGCATCCCGACGCTCGGCATCTGCCTCGGCCTGCAGTGCATGGTCATCGAGGCCGCGCGGTCGCTCGCCGGCATCGAGAAGGCGTCGTCCGCCGAGTTCGACCCGGACACTCCTGACCCCGTCATCGCCACGATGGCCGACCAGGAGGACGTGGTCGCCGGGGAGCGGGACATGGGCGGCACCATGCGGCTCGGGCTGTGGCCGACCAAGCTGCTGCCCGGATCGGTCGCGGCGAAGGCCTACGGCGACGATCCCGGCACCGAGCGGCACCGGCACAGATATGAGGTCAACAACACCTACCGCTCCGCCCTCGAGGCGGCCGGGCTGGTGTTCTCCGGCACGTCGCCTGACGGCAACCTCGTCGAGTTGGTCGAGCTGCCGGCCGACGTCCATCCCTATTACGTCGGTACGCAGGCGCACCCCGAGTTCCGCTCGCGCCCGACCCGCGCGCATCCGCTGTTCGCCGGCCTGGTCGCTGCCGCCCTGCAGCGCAACGACTCCCAGCGGCTGCCGCTCTAGGTGGCGCACGACTACGAGGTCGTCAGTTCCGACACCGTCTACCAGGGGCGGGTCATCGACCTGCGACGGGACATCGTGGCGATGCCTGGAGGCACGACCTCGCAACGCGACGTCGTGCTGCACCCGGGCGCCGTCGGCATCGTGGCGCTGCGGGCCGACGAGGTATTGCTCGTCAACCAGTACCGCCATCCGGTCGGGCGACGGCTCGACGAGCTGCCCGCGGGCCTGCTCGACGTACCCGGGGAACCCGGGCTGGAGGCCGCCAAGCGGGAGCTGGTCGAGGAGGCGGGGCTGGCCGCGTCGAGCTGGCACGTGCTCGTCGACGTCCTGACCAGCCCGGGCATGACGGACGAGTCGATCCGGATCTTCCTCGCGCGCGACGTG
>JAWWOJ010000298.1:0-3222 GCA_033851885.1 Frankiales bacterium
TCCAGACCCGAGCGCTTGGCATGACTCCAACTGGCCATGCCCGAATAGCCCGTTTCGCGCCACCCGTTCTGTCCCTTTTGAGGATGTACGTCCCTCGCTCTGCGGACGACTCTCAGGGCATCCGACCTGAGGAGCCCGCGATGAGCCGCTACGAGTCAGTGCCCACGACCTGGGACGACAGCTGCGACGACGCCTTCTTCCGCATCACCCTCCACCTGTTCAGCGCCCGCTTCGTCGAGGCGGCCACCACCCTGCTCGTCACGAACGACAGCGAGTGCGCCCCGACCCTCTGAGCGCCGAGCTCTCAGTGCGAGCGGGGTGCCGCCGGCATCGGGCGCCCGCCGTAGACCACCGCCCCGCTGTCGCCGTACTCCTGCCAGGCCTTGACCGGCTGCTGCCCGATGCCGCGCTTCGACCAGTCGCAGACGCCGGTCGGGAAGACCTTCCGCAGCGCCTGGAGCTGCGCGGCCGTCAGCCCGAGCAGGCCGTAGTCGGCCGCGGAGATCGGCTTGAGCCGGCACTTGAGGATGTCGTTGGTGGCCGGCCCGCCGGCGACCTCGCGCGGGGTGCCGTAGTGGGTCTGCAGGGTCTGCGGGAGGCAGACGCCGTCGGTCGGCGCGGCCGTGACAGCAGGGGCGTACTCGCAGCGGTCGTGCACGCCGGCGGGCCGGTCGGCGACGATCTTGTGTGCGAGTGAGGCGTGCGAGCCGTCCGCATTCACCGCGGCGAGCCAGCTGTCGATGGCCTTGAGGGCGGTCGTCGGCCAGGTCGGGTCGCCGATGAGCGGCGCCGGGCCGAACCACAGGACCTGGTTGCCGTGCCCGCCGTGCGCCTTGTCGAGGCGGTCGCGGATCCACCAGGTGTGCGCGTAGTCGTGCGCAGCGCCCGGGTCCGGTCCGGCGTGGTCGATGATCGCCACTGTGTCCAGGTTGTCGGTCTCGTCGACCATGCCGGTGCGGTAGCTGTTGGCGACGGCGCTGTTGTCGCCGACCATCCGCGTCGCCGACGGCTGCGCGTCGATGTCGAGCCCGCCGATCTTCTCGTTGAGGTCGACGAACATCGCCGGCGTGATGAGCCCCTGCTGGAGCGCCTGCAGGCCGTACTGCACACCGGTGTTGGCGAACGGCACACCCGCGAAGCTCTTCTTGGCGCGTTTTTCTTGCGTCGTCCAGGCAGTCTGGGGGCGCGGGCCGAGCAGCGTCTTCATGTAGTCCAGGATCGAGCAGCGCACCCCGCCCGGGTTGGTCTTCGGGTTGTACGCCTTGCTGGCCGCGACGCAGGTGCCGACCGGGTTCACGGCCGCTTTGAACAGGCCCTCGTCGGCGACGACCGCGTTGACCGGGTCCGGGCGACCCTCGACGGCCGCCCACTGTGCCGGCGTCCAGACCACTCCGGCCCCCCAGCTGCTCGGGTCCTCGAAGTAGTGCCGCAGCATGTGGTAGTCCGCGAACTGCGAGCCGGCCGTGAAGGTGTCCGGGTAGGCGCACGTGACGACCAGGCCGTCGTAGACCGCGCCCGGGTAGGCGTTGGCGATCGTGTGCTGCACGATCGAGCCGCCGGAGCACCCGGTGCCGATGGTGTAGCGGATGTCGCCGTAGCTCTCGATGACGTGCTCCTTGAGCATCATCAGGGCCTCGGCCTCGACGGCGACGTTGCAGTTGTGACCGGTGTTGTCGAGCGCTGAGGTCATGACCGCGAAGCCCATGCCCAGGGCGTCGACGTAGCTGTCGTTTCGACCCGGGATGGTCGGGATCGTGCCACTGAAGTCGGCGAGCGGCGCGTTCCCGCTGCCGTAGTCGCCGCCGCACCCGCCGCCACCGGTCACCAGCACCTTGTGGTTCCAGGTCGCCTGCGGGGCCCAGCGGTTCCACCTCTTGGCCGGATCGAAGAGCGTGAGCACCTTGTACTGGTCGCGGTCCTGATAGCCGAGCTCCTGGCGCACGATGAACGGCACCGTTTGCCCGTTCTGCGTCGTCGTCATCGCGACGTCGGTCGGCCGCGCGTCGCGGTTGTACGGCTGCAGGCCGGCCTTGGACGGGTCGGAGGACAGATAGAGGTACGAGAAGCGCGCGGGCTGGTTGCACTGCGCGTCGAGGCTCCCCGCCGCACACGTCCACGGTCCGATCTGCGGACCGGTGAAGACGGGACCGCCGTTCGGGTGGTTGGTGACTGTCAGCCGCGCGGTCCTGCCGTTGGCTGTCGCGGCGAGCACGTTGGCGCCGAGCCTCAGACCGCTGACAAGTCCCTCTCTGCGGCCGCCGACCGTGTGGCTGAAGGTGCTCGTGATGTCACGGCCGTCGAGCGTGACCTTCCCGCCCGAGACGGCGACGAGTGCCTGACCGTCGGTGACGAGGTCGGCTCGGCTCGACAGCACGGTGATCGTCGGCGCCGGCGACCCGCTCGCCCCGGCCGGCGTGGCGGCCGATCCGAGCAGCACGGCGACGACCAGCACCCAGCGCTTCAGCACAGACTGACTCCTCGTTCGGTGGTGGGATCCCTCCCTACAACGAAACTAGGACGAAAGGGTCGCGCGTGCCGAGCCAGGCGTCAGGAACTGGCACGTCTGAGCGCAGTCGTGCTGCTGGTTCGCAGATGTCATGCCAGCCACTCGGGCACGTCCGGCGGCCTCACGACTTCTTCCCAGACCTTCCTCCCGTCGGTCTTGAGCAGGGCAAGCCGGCCGTCCCCGGCGTATGTCGCGACCGCGCCCGACACCACGTGGTCGAAGCTGAACTCCTCGAACCCCTCCTGCTGCGTCGCCCCGGCTCCGGGCGTCAAGAACGCAGGAACCTCGACCGGCACCCGAACGCCTTCGCGGGCTAGCGCATGCGAACGACTTCTGCGGCATACCGTCCGCATCTGCCGCTGACGGCGCTACTGCCCCTGGGCCGATGTTGCGGCGCTGCTTCTCGGCAGGAGATGCGGCGTTGCCGTCGAAGTTGGTTGTTCGAAGAGCCAGCCCCTGCGGCTGGGCTCATTGGGCGTGGTGTGGAGCAATTGGGCCGCCTGGGGTCGTGACCACGATGGATCGATGTCGGCGTACGGAGTGGGCTTAGGAGAGTTGTGAAGCACGCGGTTCGAGGAGCCTGCTTAGTCGGACTTCTCGGCTTGGGGTTGGGCCTCACGCCGGCATCGGGGTCGGTAGGCGAGACCGACATGTGCAATGTCGGTGTGACGATGACCGACGGAGCCGTGATGCGCGCCAACATCGCGCTGGCAGGG
>JAWWOJ010000302.1:0-6295 GCA_033851885.1 Frankiales bacterium
CGTCCTCCTCGAGCAGCCGCCGGTCGACCAGGGTGGCGACCGCCTGCCGGACCACCTCGGGATCGCCGTGGCCCGAGGCCCGTCCCACTGCTTCGAGGGCCGGCAGTGTCACGCGGAGGCCCACCACGCTCGCGTCCCGGAGGACTCCCTTGGTGGGACCGTCGAGATCGTCGATGCGGGCGGCGAGCACCGCCTGCACACCCGCCGGCAGCACGTCGTCGGGCAGCTGCCCGTTGAGCACCCAGCCGTGTTCACCGTGCTGCAGGACGCCGCGGTCGACGAGCAGGTGCAGCAGCTCGGCCAGGAAGAAGGGGTTGCCCTGTGCCCGGGACAGCAGTGCCTCACTCACGTCGTCATCGACGTCCTGCGTCCCGAGGTAGGCCCGGAGCAGCCGCTCGGTCGCGCTCTCCTCCAGCGGCGCCAGCGGCAGCAGCTCGGCCTCGGGAAGGCCCATCCACCACTCGGGACGACCCGGGACGCCGAGCATGTCGAGGCGGCCGAGGGCGACGAGCAGCACGCCGCCATGCACCCGCCGGGCGACGTGGAGCAGCCCGTCGACCATGGTCGGCGTCGCCCAGTGCAAGTCGTCGAGCACGAGGACGAGCGGGCCCTCCCGCGCCAGCGCCGTGAACAGCTCGGCCACCGCCTCGCGCACCCGGTCGCCCCCGACCGGCGCCCCGGGGGTGGCGCGGTCGCGAGGCGCGCCGAGGTCGAGGTCCTCGAGGCCGAGCAGCAGCCGGAGGGACTCCTCCAGGTGGGACGGGAGCTCCAGCCGCCCTTCGCGCTCGAGTCGGGCCACGACCCTCGCGACCCGCTCACGGGCCGTCTCCACCTCGTCGCTGTCCTCGATGCCGCAGGCGGTCCGCACCATCTCGGCCACGGCCGCGAGGTCTCGCCCCTCGCCGTACGGCGCGCTGCGCCCCCACAGCACCCGGGCGTCCGGGAGCTCCCCGATGAAGCGGGTCAGCTCCTGGGCGAGCCGAGTCTTGCCCACGCCCGCCTCGCCCGTGACGAGCACCGTACGAGGGGTGCGGCGGTCGAGCGCGTCATTCGCCCGCCCGATGAGCAGTCCGAGCTCCGCGTCCCGTCCGAGGAAGGGCGCCTCGTCGCCCAGGCCCAGCCTGGTCGCCCCTGCAGGCCGGAGACCCGTCAGCTCGAAAGCCTCCACAGGTTCGCGCTTTCCCTTGAGCCGCAAGGGTTGCAGGGCTCTCCAGGACGCGATGGGCATGGTCGCGAGGGCGGTGTCCCGACCTGCGACGACGGCCCCCGGCCCGGCCGAGTCCGACAGCCTGCTCGCGGTGTTCACGGTGTCGCCGACGACTGTGTAGGACAGCTGCGCCTGGACCCCGGCGATGACCTGGCCGGTGTTGAGGCCGACGCGCAGGCCGAGCTGACGGCCGCCTCCGGACTCCTCTGCCACGAGTCGGCGGACGACAGTCTGCATCCGCGCGGCGGCACGCACGGCACGCTCGGCGTCGTCCTCGTGCGCGGTGGGGGCGCCGAAGACGGCCATCAGCCCGTCGCCGACAAGCTTGTCGACATGGCCACCGAACTCGGTGACGATCCCGGCGAGGCTCGCCAGCACGCGGTCGGTGACGACACCCACCCGCTCGGGGTCGAGATCTTCTGCCCAGCTGGTGAAGTCGGTGAGATCGCCGAACAGGACGGTGACGATGCGGCGCTCGGTCTCCCCCTCCGTCAACGTGTCCCGCAGCGCCGTCCCGCAGTGGAAGCAGAAGCGTGCACCCGGTACGAGCGGCGTCCCGCACACAGGGCAGGTCATCTCGAGAGGTAGTCCAGCTGGGCGCGCACCGACAGCTCGGCCGCAAACCACAGGACCTGGTCCACGTCGGCGTAGACGACCTCGACGACCGCGCGCGGGGTCGTCGCGCCGGCCGCGACCGCCGCCCTCACCTGCTCCAGTCGCATCTCGCGGTGGGCCAGGTACATCGCGGCGGCATCGCCGGCCGACAGCAGTTCGGGGCCGTGTCCGGGCAGCACGGTGCGGTCGCCCATCTCCTGCAGCCGTTGCAGCGACTCGAGGTAGTCGGCGAGCACACCGTCCGGATGGGCGACCACGGTCGTGCCACGTCCGAGGATCGTGTCGCCGGTGAGCACGGCGTCCGGGAGCTCGAAGCACAGCGAGTCGCTGGAGTGGCCGGGGGTCTGCATCACCCGGATCTCCAGACCGCCGCCTCGCACGACGTCGCCCTCGGCCAGGCCCTCGTCGCCCAGCCGCATCGCAGGGTCGAGAGCGCGGACCTTGGCACCGGTCAGCTCGGCAAACCGGGCCGCCCCCTCGCTGTGGTCGTAGTGGCCGTGCGTCAGCAGCACCACGTCGACGGGTCCCTGTGCGGCGACGGCGGCGAGGTGCTCCTCGTGCAGGGGACCGGGGTCGACGATCACGCAGCCCTCGTACCCGGCTTGGCGGAGCACCCAGGTGTTCGTGCCGTCGAGAGTCATCGGACCCGGGTTGGGGGCGAGGACGACGGCGGCCGTGTCGGTGACCTGCCTCATGAGGTGCGCGGGTCCGACGTCGGGTAGTCGAGGTCGCCGGGGACGACGAACTTCACGGTGTCGTCGGGCATGACGACCATCTTCGGTGCGACGAGCGTGACCTCGCGCGGGTCGTCGAGCGCCGTCCGGACGTCGGCGTAGTGGGCGAGCTGCTGCAGGGTGTTGTGGGTCGGCGGCAGCATCCGTAAGCCCTCCTCGATGGCCAGCTGCGGCCGGATCCAGATCCGCTCGTCGGCCTCGCCGCCGACGGCCCGGCAGGCCTGACCGGCGGGCAGCTCCGCCAGGAAGAACCGGGTGTCGAACCGCTTGGGCTCGATCTCGGGGGTGATCCAGTGCGCGTAGGGCCGTAGCAGGTCGGTGCGCAGGACGAGCCCGCGCCGCTCCAGCAGCTGCGACAGCGACTGCGTCCGGGACTCGAGCGCGACCCGCTCGGCCTCCCACTCGTCGCTGCTGACGTCCTCGAGCAGGTGGCCGGCGGACTCGCCGGCGAGCAGGACCCCGCACTCCTCGAAGGTCTCTCGCACCGCAGCACACACCAGCGCCCGCGCGAGCCGCTCGTCGGCACGGAACCACTCGCCCCACTGCGCGGCCGACGGTCCCGCCCAGCGGATGGCGGCGTCCTCGTCGTCGGGGTCCACCGAACCGCCGGGGAAGACGTGCATCCCACCCGCGAAGGCCATCCCCTTCACGCGACGCAGCAGGTAGGCCTCCGGGCCGCCCTCCGCATCGCGGAGCAGGACCACGGTCGAGGCATGCCGGGGCGCGTTCGGCACCTTGTCACCGCGCGCGAAGGCGCGCGCGAGGTCCTCGAGCTCGCTGAGGTCCACTAGGCCTCCCTCGTCATCACGCGACCTCGACGATGAGCTCCACCTCGACCGGGGCGTCCAGCGGCAGGGCCGCCACCCCGATGGCGGAGCGGGCGTGCACGCCGGCTGCGCCGAAGACGTCGCCGAGCAGCTCGGACGCGCCGTTGACGACACCAGGCTGGCCGGTGAAGCCGGGTGCGCTGGCCACGAAGCCGACGACCTTGACGACCCGCGTGACGTTGTCGAGGCCGACGAGGGCGTCGATCGCGGCAAGCGCGTTGAGGGCGCAGGTGCGGGCGAGGTCCTTGGCCTGCTCGGCGGTGACGGGACCACCGACCAGACCGGTCTGGGCCATGACACCGCCGGCCATCGGAAGCTGGCCGCTGGTGTAGACCAGCGAGCCGGTCCGCACCGCCGGCACGTACGCGGCGACCGGGGGGACGACCGACGGCAGCTCGATCCCGAGCTCAGTCAACCGCGCCAGGCTGCTCATGCCTTCGGCCGCTTGAAGTAGGCGACCAGCTGCTCAGGGTTGGGCCCGGGCACCACCTGGACCAGCTCCCAGCCGTCGGCGCCGAAGTTGTCGAGGATCTGCTTCGTCGCATGGATGAGCAGCGGCGCCGTCATGTACTCCCACGTGTCCATGGGAGCGAGACTAGGAGGCGGCGATCAGGCGGTGCGCTGCTGGGCCTCGGCGGCCCGCTTGCGGAGCAGCCGGCGACGCTCGAGCTCGTTGAGGCCGCCCCAGATGCCGTGCGGCTCCTGGACGGTCAGGGAGTACTCGAGACAGGCCTTCTGGACCGGACAGGCGCGGCACAGCGCACGGGCCTGGCCCTCCCGGAGGTCCTTCTCGTCCTTGCGCTCGAAGTGGGCGGGCGCGAAGAAGTGCACGGCGTTGGTGCGCTGGCACTCCGCGCGGCCGCGCCAGGTGGGCTGGGGTACTGGGGTGAGCATGCGGTAGTTCCTCCGTACCGGCACGGGGTGTGGCCCGTGTCACATACAGGGTCTTCGCCCTGGCGAGCCGACTTCCTGCACCCCACTGCTTCCGACATGCACGCTTTCCAGATGGCCGCGCGCTCGCCGGCCGAGGCGGCCTAGGCTCGGATCATGTCCGACTTCCCCGCGGCGCGGCTGCACGTCGTCACGGGCAAGGGGGGCACCGGGAAGACCACCGTGGCGGCCGCGCTCGCGCTGGCACTCGCCGCGGGCGGCAAGCAGGTGCTGCTGATGGAGGTCGAGGGCCGGCAGGGTCTGGCGCAGCTGTTCGACAGCCCGCCGCTGCCCTACCAGGAGACCAAGGTCGCGGTCGCGCAGGGTGGCGGCGACGTCCACGCGCTCGCCGTCGATGCCGAGCAGGCGCTGCTCGACTACCTGCACATGTTCTACAAGCTGTCGCCGAACGGGCTGCCGGCACGCACCCTGCGCAAGATCGGCGCCATCGACTTCGCGACGACGATCGCACCAGGCATCAAGGACGTCCTGCTCACCGGCAAGATCAAGGAGGTGACGACCCGCGCCGGGCGCCACGGTGCTGACTGGGGCGGCCGCTACTACGACGCGGTGGTCGTCGACGCGCCGCCCACCGGGCGCATCACCCGCTTCCTCAACATCACCCACGAGGTCGGCAACCTGGCCAAGGTGGGCCCGCTCAAGGCGCAGAGCGACGGCGTGATGGCGGTCTTCAAGAGCGTCCAGACGGTGGTGCACCTCGTGACCCTGCTCGAGGAGATGCCGGTGCAGGAGACCGTCGACGCCATCGAGGAGCTCACCAGGGAGGGCTTCCCCATCGGGGGGGTGATCGTCAACATGGTCCGCTCCCCGTTCCTCACGCCGGAGGACCTGGCCGCGGTCGAGGCGGGGTCGGCGGGGGATCGCCTGACGAGCGGCCTGACGGCGGTCGGTGTCGACACCGCGCTGGCACCCGCGCTGCTGTCCGAGGCCGGGGAGTTCGCCGCCCGCGCCGCCCTGGAGGAGCGCGGCCGGGACGCGCTGGCGCACCTGGAGCGGCCGACCTACGAGCTGCCGCTGCTGCCCGACGCGGTTGACCTCGGCGGTCTCTACGAGCTCGCCTCGGCGCTGAAGGCGCAGGGCCTGGCATGAGCCTCGCCATCGACGACCTGCTCGACACCGCCAAGATCATCGTGTGCTGCGGCTCAGGCGGGGTCGGGAAGACGACGACAGCTGCCGCCCTCGCCGTGCGAGCTGCCGAACGCGGGCGCCGGACGGTGGTGCTCACCATCGACCCCGCGCGGCGGCTGGCCCAGTCGATGGGGCTCACCGAACTCGACAACACGCCTCGCGCGGTCAAGGGGGTCGACGGCGAGCTCGACGCGATGATGCTCGACATGAAACGGACGTTCGACGAGATCGTCCTGACGCATGCCGAGCCCGACAAGGCCGAGCAGATCTTCAAGAACCCCTTCTACCAGGCCCTGTCGAGCTCCTTCGCCGGCACGCAGGAGTACATGGCGATGGAGAAGCTCGCGCAGCTCAAGGCGTCGGGCACCTGGGACCTCATCGTCGTCGACACCCCGCCGACCCGGTCGGCGCTGGACTTCCTCGACGCGCCCGACCACCTCACGACCTTCCTCGACGGTCGGCTCGTCAAGGTGCTGCTGGCGCCCGCGAAGGCAGGCGGCAAGGCCTACCTCAAGGTGGTGACGGTGGGCTTCAACGTCTTCACCAGCGCCATCACGAGGATCATCGGCGCCTCGGTGCTGCAGGACGTCAGCCAGTTCGTGGGCGCGCTGGAGACCATGTTCGGCGGCTTCCGGGAGCGCGCGCAGGCGACCTATGACCTGCTCAAGGACCCCGGGACGTCCTTCCTCGTGGTCGCCGCGCCGGAGCGGGACGCGCTACGCGAGGCGGCGTACTTCGCCGAGCGGCTCGCGGCGGAGCGGATGCCGCTCGCCGGGCTGGTCGTGAACCGGGTCCATCGCACGACCGCTGCGAGCCTGACCGCGCACAAGGCC